>JAIEQN010000400.1 GCA_019747685.1 Gemmataceae bacterium | reverse complement strand
ACGGCAGCATCCTCCATCGCAGGAAGGGCTACGCTGCCAAGGCGCAAACCTCATGCCAGGGTTTTGTCAGGGCCTGTTAGTGCGGCGAGTGTGGACGGCGAACCTCCTGGAACGACTGCGGCTAGCTCTCCTTGGAGAGGGAGAGCCAGTGGGTCTACCGGCGCAGTTACCCGCGGACGACAGTGGTATTGCGGGCTTGTGTCGGCAAGGCCATCTGGAGAACACATGAGCAGCGCCACCGCCGGCCGGCCTGAGTACGTCCTGAACATTGCCCCGGTCGACCTCGCCGGCGGCCCCGTCGTGGCCGAACGACTACCCTACGCGGCGGAGTTGCTCAAAGACCTCCACATCCGCGCAAGCGAGACGCATGTGGTGCGGCGGGACGGGGACTCGATCCTCTGCGTCCCGCTGGCCCAGGGTCCGCCCTCGCTCGGCGGCGAGCCGGTGGTGATCGACCTCCGCGAGAACCTGTACGTCGCCGCCAGCCTGGTCCGGCACGCCCTCCTCGCCTACCTGAACAAGCTCGGCCGGACGGTCCTCCACTTCCGCCCGCTCACGTTCCTCGCGGGCGGCAAGGGCGACGACTACCTCGGGTCGGCCCTGCCGCCCGGCGTTCCCAACCCGGGCCTCCTCCGGGTCAGCCCGGTGTTCGAGCTCGACGTGCGGGTCATCACGCCCGAGGACCAGACGCCGTACGTCGCCCTGACGCTCAACGCCCGGGTCTCCCGGCGGATCCTCGCGTCGTGCGCCGAACTCACCCGGCGGGGGGTCGACGTCCGCGGCGTGTACGTCAAACGGGTGGCCGAGATCGGCGACACGCGGCTCGCGCCGAAGCTCGAGACGGTCGGACAGGTGGAGGCGGTCGAGGGGGACCTGCTGCGGCTCGCCGACCACCGGGAGGAGATCCCGTCGATCCCCGCAGCGGACGCCTACCCGCAGTCGCGAGCGGACTTCTTCAACCGGTGCGTGTCCGTGCTGTTCCCGCGCCACGCCTCGCTCATCCTCCCAAAAGTCGAGCAGGCGATGGCCAACTTCCGGCAGGGGCACCAGTGCCTCAACCGGCTCCGGGACGTCCGGGGACACCTCGCCGCCCGGCAGCTCGCCCTCCCGCAGGGCGTCACCTGCACCATCCACCCGTTCCTGACGACCGGCGACGACGGCGACCCGTCCCGGTTCCCGAAGCTCCGCCGCGCGAGGAGCCCGGTGTACGTGTTCGACCCGGCCAGCACGGCGAAGCGGTGCGAGTGGCCGCCCGACGGCGGCCTCACCCGCCACGGGCCGTACTCGAGCCGGCGGTTCACCCCGAACCGCCCGAAGGTGTGCGTCATCTGCCAGCGGTCCAAGAAGGGGCAGGTCGAGCAGTTCCTGGTGAAGTTCCGCGAGGGCATCCGGCACGACCGGGACGGGATCCAGCCGTTCGAGAAGGGGTTCGTCGACAAGTACGCCCTCGGCGGGGTCGAGTTCGAGTTCTTCCCCGCCGAGAACAACTCGGCCGAGGCGTACCGGAAGACCGCCCTCGCGGCCCTCGCGAGTTCGGGGCCGGCCGGCCAGAAGTGGGACCTCTGCTTCGTCCAGATCGAGGCCAGGTTCCGCGACCTGCCGGTCCCCGAGAACCCGTACATGGTGTGCAAGGCCGCGTTCCTGACGCACCAACTCCCGGTCCAGGAGTTCACCGTCGAGACGACGCAACTCGCCCCGTACCCGCTCAGCTACGCGCTCAACAACCTCGGCCTGGCGACCTACGCCAAGATGCGGGGCACGCCGTGGCTGCTCCAGTCCGACGAGACGGTCGCGCAGGAGATGGTGGTCGGGCTCGGGAGCGCCCGCATCGGCGACTCCCGGCTCGGGCCGGGCCAGCGGGTGGTCGGGATCACCACCGTGTTCACCGGCGACGGGAACTACTGCCTCTCCAACCTGTCGGGCGCGGCGTCGTACGAGACGTACCAGGAGGAGCTGCTCACCACGCTCCGGCTCGCGGTCGCCCAGGTCCGGACCGACACCCAGTGGCAGGCGAACCGCCCCGTCCGGCTGATCTTCCACCTCGGGTTCAAGCAGTTCTGCGACGAGGAGATCGCCGCCGTGAAGAAGGTCATGGCGGAGCTGGGTGAGTTCAACGCCGAGTTCGCCTTCGTGCAACTCGTCGAGGACCACCCGTACCGGCTGTTCGACCTGGGTCAGCAGGGGAAGTTCGACACCCGGACGAGGCGGAAGAAGGGGGTGCTCGGCCCGCCGCGGGGCCTCTACACGCTCCTCTCCGACCGCGAGGTGCTCATCACGCTCACCGGGTTCCAGGACGTGAAGCGGCCGGAGGACGGCCTCCCGCGGCCGGTCCTCCTGAAGGTCCACCCGGACTCGACGTTCGCCGACCCGGTGTACCTGGCGAGGCAGGCCTACGCCTTCGCCGGCCACTCGTGGCAGGGGTTCTTCCCGTGCGGGATGCCGGTCACCATCGAGTATTCGTCCATGATCGCCCGGCTCCTCGGGCAGCTCGCGACGCTCCCGGCGTGGGACCCGACTGCCCTCCTCGGCCGTGTCGGGTGGACGAGGTGGTTCCTGTGAGCAACGGACGGGAGCGATTGCTGGATGACGTACGGGCGCTGCTCGGCCGCGTGATCGCGGCCGCGGCCGGGCTCGACTTGGCCGACCGGGCGTTCGCCGCGTGGCTACTCGGCCCGGGCCGCTGCCCGTTCGACCTCCCAACCCTCATCTCCGCGAGCGTCGGGCAGCGGGGCCGCGGGTATCGGGAAGTCGCCGCCCTGGGGTACGCCGCCGAGGTAACGAGCCCGGCGTGCCAGTTCCGGCCGGAGTTGTGCGAGGCGCTGGGCTGGCTGAGCAAGCGGCCGACGACCATGTGCGGGGAAGTGGCCGGCTTCGTCTCGGACCCGGTCGCCCTCCTCGGCATTGCCCTCGGGGCGTCCCGCTGCGGTCAGCCGACGATCGAGGCGGACGTCGCGGCGTGGGTCGCCCGCGTGTTTGCCGCCCGCGCGGCGATTCCCGACCTCGAGCCGTGGGAGAGTTGCCTGCTGGCCGCAGCGGCCCACCGGTCGCACCGGCCCGGGTTGGCGGCGACCCCGACGGGCGCCGACACGGCCGACTGTCGGATCGTCCTTCGTGCCCGCGCGGTGCTGCCCCCGACACACCCGGCCGACGCGAACGCGGACGAGGCGGCCCTCGTGGCCTTGCTTCTGGAGGACCACGCCGGGAGCCTCGGCTTCGCCCGGGCCGTCACCCGGGCGGCCGCGTACGACGTACTGAAGAGTGAGGTTGTCGCATCGGGCAAGGTCGGGGTCGTAAACGAAGGGAGCACTGGCATGACGACCGAGCCGCACACCGAGCAGGCGAAGAAGGTGTTCGTGAGCTACTCGTGGGAGGAGGGCGACCCGGGCCACCAGCAGGAGGTCCTCCGCTTCACGAACCAGGTCCGGCAGTACGGGTTCGACGCGACGATGGACCTCTTCCACCCGAACCCGCCCGAGGGCTTCCCCCTCTGGATGCTCAACCAGATTCGCCGGGCCGACTTCGTCCTGATGGTCATCACGGAGACCTACCGGAGGCGGTGCGAGGACGACGAGGAGCCCGGCAAGGGCAAGGGCGTGAAGTGGGAGGGCGGGATCGTCACCCGCTCCTTGTACCAGGCCGAGTTCCGGAACGGGAAGTTCATCCCTGTCGTCTTCGGGCCGAAGCACATTTCCTCCATCCCGACTATCCTGAGCGGGAACACCTACTACGACGTCCGGAAGCCCGAGCGATTCGAGGACCTGGTGCGGTTCATGTCCGGCCAACTGGCCTACGTCCCGGCTCCGATCGGCCGGGTGCCGCACCTGCCGCCCCGGTCTGACGGCAGCGGGTCGTAACCCGTGCCAGCGGACGGCCTCACTGAGCGAGGTCGCGGTCGCCGGGTGTTGTGATTCAACTTGAGGAACACGTAATCTGTGCCCGCCATCATCAGCTCTGTCCGCGAACTGCGGATAGGACGGCCTGACCGTGTGGCCCGATACTGGCCGCCCAACTGATGGCCCCATTCGCTGATCAATCTAACTAACTAAATTAATATAATAATTATGTCATAATTATATGGAGGGAGACTTATCCCCCGGCGCTTGCTCCAGCGCCTTCCACATCCCGGGCGCGACCCGGGTTCGGGGCACGTGCAAATCGAAAGGTCGGTGTTTCGTGAAGCCACCCGACACAGCCCGTCAACCGGATGACGCAGACCTCCGGGGGCGGGTGGCCGAGTTGTTGGGCCGCATCCTGGCCCGCCACTGGATCAGCCGTCGTCAAGACCTCGCCAAGCGCCCCAGGGAGCACGACCCCCGGCGGCCGAAGCCGCCGAAGCCGGGTTGATTTCGTCCGCCGGATTGGCTTTGCTGGACGCCTTCCCGCCGCCACGGATTGTGACACGTGACCCGGACCCAGACCGACGCCCCCGCACCACCGCTGCCCCGCGGAACCTCCGACGCGCTCGGCGAACTCCGCCGCCGACACCCCGGGTGGGCAGCCCGGTTCGGGGTCGACGACCCCGTGTACGCCCTCCCGCCGACCGCCATCGACTCCCTGGGCCGCCCGGCCGGCTCACGGGCCGTCCCGCTGTTCGACGAGCCGACCGCCGACGCCGAGCGGGAATTCGCCCGGTTGTGCGCGTCGAACCACGTCGTCGGGGTCGGCCCGGACGGCCCCGTCGCCTTCCACCTGCTCACCGACACCGCGCTCGACATCGAGTCCCCCGTGATCGCCGGGATGGGTTGGACCGCCGCCCAGCTGCAGACTGTCCAGGAGTTGGCCGACCGCGGCGCCGGAACCCGACCGCGGCTGCGGGGCGTAGTCGGGTGGCTGTTGACCGAGCCGGCGTTCCTGCGACAGGTGGCCGACGTCCGGCGCCTGTACCAGGGGTTGCCGGAGGCCGGCCGGCCGCGATTCCCCCTCGCCCGCGTCGTGCCGGTGCCCGGCACGACCGGAGGCGAGAGGTGGGCGGCGTTCGCGGCCGCCCTCCGGGCCCTCCTCGACCGGTGGGGGCTAATGTCACTCGCGGCCTGGGACCTGCCCGACCCGCAGGGGCCGCTTCTCCCGGACCACCTGCCGGCCGACGCCGTCGCCCGCCCGGCCCACGGGGTGTACGTGTACGTCCCCGTCCACTACCCGCTACAAGGGGATGACGCCTTGCAGCGGCAGGTGGCCGAATTCCAGCGGCAGCAGGCGGTCGGACTCGGAATCGACCCGAGCTTCGCCGGGAACACCCACCACGAGACGTACGGGCAGATGTTCCGCGTCCTCCACCTGGAGCGGGCCGTCCGCCACCGGTTCGCCCGCCCGCCTCGCGGACTGGCCGGGGGCATCGAGGCGGCCGCCGCGGCCGCCCTCCGGCTCAGCACCGACCGGGTCCAGCGGCTGCGGAAGTGGGTCAACGCCTGCCGGGCTGGGAACCGGTCCCGGGTGAGAGACCTCCGCGTCGCCGTCTGATCGCACCTCCCCGAACCGGGGCGCGAAGTCCCGGAATCGCGCCCCGGCAACGACTGGCAAAAAGCGGCAGCATCACGGGCATACCGGACCACCGGTGGCTGTCCCGGAGCTGCCATGAGCGGCAAGAAGCCCAACCTCGACCCGAGCGAGATCGCCCGGCCGTTCGTCGGCGAGCTGGCCGAGCGATTCCCGCCCATCCTGTCGCCGGGGCAGCTCGCCGAGCTGCTCGGCAAGAGCCCCAAGACCGTGTACGAGTGGCTGGCCAGGGGCCGGCTCGACGGCGCTTTCCGCAAGCGGGGCAAGCACGTCCTGTTATGGCGCGACCGCGCCCTCGACATCCTGTTCAACGGGAAGGAGTGGAACTGATGCCCGATGAATCGAACCGCGTCCGCGTGGGGGAGCGGGTCACCATCTACCCGCGCGGGGCGAAGAGAATCTGGGTGGCCGACTTCTGGCAGGACGGGGTCCACCGGAAGGTGTCACTGAGGACGAGCAACAAGAAGGTGGCGGTCGAGCGGGCGACGAAGCTGGCCGCCGACCTGACCCACGGGACGTACCACCAGCCGCCCCCGCCCGTCACCGTGCGGCAGGCGGTCGACGACTACATGACCTACCTGAGGACTGAAGACCGCGCCCGCAAGACCATCGTCAAGTACCGGGGCGTGTTCGACCTGTTCATCGGCTACCTGGACCGGCACCGGGCGACCCGGCTCGGCCAGGTGACCGCCGGCCACTTCGACCGGTACCGGGCGGAGCGGAAGGAGACCCGGCACCGGAAGACCATCTACTGCGAGGGGGTGATCATCAAGCAGCTCTTCAAGTGGGCCAGGGGCCGGAAGCTGATCGCCGACAACCCGCTGGCCGACGTCCGGCTGGACAAGCCGCCGCTGGAGCCGAAGGAGGGGCCGAGCCTCGACCAGGTGAACGCGATCTTGGCCGAGGCAGACGAGCCGCTCCGGGGTCAACTCGGGGTGCTGGCGTTCACCGGGATGCGGGCCGGCGAACTCCAACGGCTCCGCCCCGAGGATGTCGACCTGGTCGGCGGGTGGGTCCACATCCGGTCCCGGCCCGGCGGCGAGACGAAGACCCGGGAGTCCCGCAAGGTGCCGATCCACCCGCGCCTGCGTGTGGTGCTGGCGGCGCTGCCCCGGGCCCGGCGGCCGTGGCTGTTCACCGCGGCCCCGAGTAGGAAGTTCCCGGGCGGCGACCACCACATCAACGTGAAGCGGCTGAACGACCAGTTCACCCGGCTGGTCGGCCGGCTGGGGATGCCGGTCGGGCGGGATGCGGGGTTCGTCGTGCACAGCCTGCGGCACTTCTTCGAGACGTTCACGGTCAACGCCGGGATCCCGCAGCGGGTGATCGACGCCTGGCTGGGGCACCGGTCGGACCGGAGCATGGCGGCGGTGTACTACCGGCTGCGGGACGAGGACTCGCAGTCATTCATGGGGAAGGTCCCGTTCGGGGCCGTCGGACCGGCGGCCGACGCCGGCAAGGAGGCGGGGTGATGAACGGACTCGTGCTGGCCGTGTCGCTGCTGGTCGTTCCCGGTTGTTGCCGGGACCGGCCCCTGGACAAAACCGGGACAAGCGGGTGTCGATCCGTGGTGCCCGAGTCGAAAACCCTGGAAAAGCAAGAGCCTGCGAGTGCAGGCTCTTTCATAGCGGAGAGGGAGGGATTCGAACCCTCGATACCCTTGCGGGTATATCGGTTTTCGAGACCGACGCATTCGACCACTCTGCCACCTCTCCGGGTGGTCCGGTCATCTTAACAGCCGACCCCGACGGCGGACAGCCGCCGGCCCCGGAACCCTGGCGCGGGGGCTTGAACCGGGCCGGCCGATCGGGTGGAATAAGACGGCCCGCCTCCCCCGTGCCCGGGGCCCGCCATGCCGGTCCGCCTTGCCCCGCTCGTCGCCCTCGCCGGCCTCGTCCCGCTCGCCAACGCGCCGGCCGCCCTCCCGCGCCCGGCCGACCCACCGACCGCCGACTTCGACCGGGATGTCAAGCCGGTCCTCGCCGCCCACTGCCTCAAGTGCCACGGGCCGGACAAGCAGAAGGGCGGGCTGCGGCTCGACCGCAAGGCCGACGCCCTGGCCGGCGGCGACTCCGGTCTGGCCCTCGCCCCCGGCAAGCCGGCCGACAGCCTCCTGCTCAAGCTCGTCGGCGGCGACGACCCGGACCGGGTCATGCCCCCGACGGGCGAGCGGCTCACCGCCGCCCAGGTCGCCGCCCTCCGGGCCTGGGTCGAACAGGGGGCGAAGTGGCCGGTCGGCGGAGCCGCCGCCAACCCGGCCGACTGGTGGTCGCTCCGCCCGGTCGTGAAGCCGTCGGTGCCGGAAATCCGCAATCCGCAATCCGCAGTTCGCAATCCCATCGACCGGTTCGTCCTGGCGAAGTTGGCCGAGAAGGGGCTGGCCCCGTCGCCCGAGGCCGACCGCCGGACCCTCATCCGCCGCCTCCACTTCGACCTGATCGGCCTGCCGCCGACGCCCGAGGAGGTCGAGGCGTTCGAGAAGGACCCGGCCCCGGACGCCTACGAAAAGCTGGTCGACCGCCTCCTGGCCAGCCCCCACCACGGCGAGCGCTGGGCCCGCCACTGGCTCGATGTCGTCCACTTCGGCGAGACCCACGGGTACGACAAGGACCAGCCCCGGCCCCACGCCTGGCCGTACCGCGACTACGTCATCCGGGCGTTCAACGCCGACAAGCCCTACGCCCGGTTCGTCCGCGAGCAGCTCGCCGGCGACGTGCTCGACCCCGGCACCGCCGACGGGGTCGAGGCCCTCGGGTTCCTGTCGGCCGGGCCGTGGGACTTCATCGGCCACGTCGAGCTGCCGGAGTCCAAGATCGACGGGAAGGTGGCCCGGCACCTCGACCGGGACGACATGGTGGCCACCACCGCCAACACCTTCCTCGGCCTGACCGCCCAGTGCGCCCAGTGCCACACCCACAAGTTCGACCCGATCACCCAGGAGGACTACTACCGGCTCCAGGCCGTCTTCGCGGCCGTCGACCGGACCGACAAGGCGTTCGACCCGGACCCGGCCGTCGCCGCCCGGCGGGCCGACCTGACCGCCAAGAAGGCCGCCGCGGTGGCGAAGGTGACGGCAATCGAGGCCGAGGCCCGGGCGCGGGCGGGCGAGGAACTGGCCGCGGTCGAGCGGCAGCTCGGGGCGAAGGGGTCGGGTGTCCCACGGCCGCCGGAGTTCGGCTACCACTCTGCCCTCTCTGACCGCCCCGACCGGGCCAAGTGGGTGCAGGTCGACCTCGGGGAGTCGAAGCCGGTCGACCACGTCCTACTCCGGCCGTGCCACGACGACTTCGGCGGGATCGGGGCCGGGTTCGGGTTCCCGGTCCGGTTCCGGGTCGAGCTGGCCGACGACCCGGAGTTCGCGGCCGGCGTCGTGGCGGTCGCCGACCACACCGGGGCCGACTTCGCCAACCCCGGGACGAAGCCGGTCCGGCTGGCGGCGGGTGGGAAGGCCGGGCGGTACGTCCGGGTGACGGCGACGGCCCTGGCCCGCCGGCTGCCGGACGACTTCATCTTCGCGGTGGCGGAGCTCGAGGCCGTCGACGCCGCGGGCAAGAACCTCGCGGCCGGCCGGCCGGTGGCGGCGCTCGACACGATCGAGGCCCCGGTCCGGTGGCGGCGGGCGAACCTGACCGACGGCCTGTTCCCGGCCGGCGAGGGGCCGTCGGCCGACGAGCGGGCGAAGCTGGCCGCCCGGCGTGACGAGCT
>JAIEQN010000436.1 GCA_019747685.1 Gemmataceae bacterium | reverse complement strand
GCGGCCGGCCCGCGGGCGGCCGTGGCCCGCGGCCGGGCCCGGGCCGCCGCCTTCACCTTCGCCACCAGCTCGTCGGCCGGGGCGACCGTCCCGGTGGCCACGTCCATCTTCGGCTTGGGGACGAAGGCGACGGCCCCGAGTTCGAGGGCCCGGAACGTCGTCTCGGCCCCCCGCTCGGTCAGCGACGAGACCATCACCACCGGGGTCGGGCGGGCGGCCATCAGCTTGGACAGGAACGTCAGCCCGTCCATCTTCGGCATCTCGATGTCGAGCGTCAGCACGTCCGGGCTGAGCTGCCGGACCTTGTCCCAGGCGGCGTACGGGTCGGCCGCCGTCCCCACCACCTCCAGGGCCGGGTCCCGGGCCAGCAGGTCCGGCAGGAGCTGCCGCATGAGGGCCGAGTCGTCGACCACCAGCACCTTCGTCTTCACCACGACAGCGGCCCTCAGAACAGGGTGACGGCGTCCTCCGACGGGGCGGCCGCCTGGGCGGCCAGCGCCCGGCCGTACCGGTCCTCCGCGTGGGCCACCCCGGTCAGGTCGCGGGCGCCCATCGGCCGGACCTGGGCTGCCAAGCGGCGGCTGGTGATGTAGCGGCGAGGCGACCGGTTAAGGCCTTTCCGGCCGCTCGGCGGCAGTCCGTTCCAGCAATTCGATTAACTCTCGAAACTCCGGCTCGCTTTGGAGCGCGGCGAACTGCGGCGCCTCCTGCAACCGTTTGGCTGTCGCCGTGGCGTTCGGCAGCCGGGACGCCGACCGCAACACCTCGACCGCTTCCGTCTTGTAACCCCGGGCACGGGTCGTTCGGTCGGCCGGTGCGAGCCGCTGGTCCGTCCCGGCCAATTCCCCGGCGGCCGCCAACATCTCGGCCCGCAGGTCGTAGATCGCCTGCTCCGTCGGGTGCCGCTTGCCCCACTCGCCGGCGGCCTGCCTCAGGCCCTCGTGGTCGGCGGCGACCTTTAGCAGGTCGAAGTAGCCTCGGTAACACAACGCAAGGTAGGCCGCGTGCTTAACACTCGGCTCCGCGGCGTATGCTTTCTGGAGAGAGGAGATCGCCCCGGCAAGTGAGGCTCGGGCCGCCGGGGCCTGCCCGAGCCGGAACTCCGCCTTGGCCAGATTGTACTGAACGCCCCCGCCGAGGTAGTGCGCCCCGGCGGTCAGACCACCGTCCAGCTTCAAAAACCGGTCCCGCGCCGCGCGGTATGCGTCGGCCGCTTCACGCCACCGGCCCAAAGCTTCTAACGCCTGGCCCCGGAGGTTGACGTACTCGCACCAGTCTTGCACCGCCTGCGGGTCCTTCGGGAACAGCTCGGCGTACCCGTCTTGCAACTCGGCCGCCCAACTCAACAGTCTCGCGGCCTCCTCAGGTTGCCGAGTTTTTTGCGAGATCACGACGGCGGCCAGCCCCCGGACGGTCTGCCGGTACTGGCCCTGAAAGTGTGCGGCGGCGGGATCCCCGGCCTGCTTCCGGACCTGGGCGAAGACGCCAGCGGCCGCACGGGCGTAGTTCACGGCCTGCTCGTGGTCGCCCATCCCGAGCAACCGGTCGGCCACCCCGAGGTGGGTTTCGACCCGTCGGCGGCAGACGGCCGGGTCGCCGCCGTACCTGCCGCCGAGGAAGTCGGCCAGGGCGACGGCCCGCCCGAGCAGGTCCTTCGCCGTGGCGGCGTCCCGTGGGCGTGCATCATCCGCGGCCCCGATGTAGGACGCGGTCAGGTTCAGTAGCCGCTGGTAATCGCCCTCGGGCCGCCGGGAGCGGCGGCCGGACTCCTTCTGGAGGCGTTCGGACAGGTCCAACTCCTCGCGGTACTGGCGTTCGGCCCCGGGCAGGTCGCCGGCCTCTTCCAGGCAGGCGCCCCAGGCGGACAGGAGCCCGAGTTCCACCTCCCGGTACACCGTGAGGTTCGGGTAGTCCCGTGTGAGAGGTCGGACGATGTCGAGCGCCCGGCGGTACGCGTCGGCCGCCGCCGGGTGATCCTTCCGGGCGAGCAGGACATCGGCCAGGGCATCCCAAGTCGTGAACGCGATCTCGGCCGTCTCGGCCACGCCGGTCGGGGGAAGGCCGACCGTGGGCAGCCGGCGGAGGGCCTCGCGGTACGCCGCTTCGGCCCCCGGGTCGTCGTTCCTCGCGGCCGATCGCACCTCGCCGAGCAGGAGGTACGCCCAGGCCGCCTCCAGCAACAGTTCGGGTCCGAAGTCCGGCCGGCCGGCGCGGCGGTCCCAGGCGGCGGTGGCCCGGGTAAGGTCGTCGACGGCCGCCGGGAGGTCGCGGGCCTGTCGGAGGGCGCCCCGGTGGGTCAGGCTGCGGGCGTACTCTTCGAGGTGCCGGGGTGACGGGTCGCGGTCCGAGAGCGGCTGCTGCACTTCCAGGGCGCGGGCATAAGCCGCCTCCGCCCCTGGGAAGTCCCCGAGCAGTTGGTGGAAGTCCCCGAGGAGCCGCTCGACCCGGCCGCGGTCGCCCGCCGGGGCTTCGTCCGGGAGGTGGTCCTTGTCGGCTTGGGTGAACCGCAGCGCGTCCTCGAGCAGTTCCCGGGATAAGCCCTCGGCGTGGCCGAGGGCGGCGGCCCCGCCGCTCCGCACCACGCGGGCGGCCAGCCGCCGGAACGCCCGGCGGGCGAGTTGCTCGTTCTCCTCGGCCCGCTCCCGCTGCTCCTTCTCGCGGGTGGCCGTCGCCTCGGCCGTATGACGCTGGGCGTCCCGCTCCCCGGCGACGGCGTAGTACACCCCGCCGAACGTCGCCGCGCCGGCCGCGATCAGGACCAGGGCGGCGAGCGCGACGGCCCCCGCCGTGTTCCGCCGGACCCACAGCCCGACCGCCCACCGCCGCCGGGCCCACCGGTCGGCCGGGTCCGGGTACACCGCGGTCAGCTTACGGTTCTGGTAGTTGCGGAGGTCGTCGGCCAACGCCCCGGCCGACGGGTACCGGGCCGGGTGGTCGGGGTCCGTCGCCTTCCGGCAGACCGCGGCCAGCGCCGGCGGGATCGGCCGCCCCGCCTGCGGGCCGTCCCCGGGCAACCGGCCGGTCAGCAACTGGCGGAGGATGACCCCGAGGGCGTACACGTCGGCCGGCGAGCCGAACCAGGCCTTACTGTCGTTCGACTGCTCGGGGGCCTTGTACCCGGGGGTGCCGGCCGCCCGGCCGTGGTCGGTCAGCCCGAAGTCGGCCACCTTGAACACGTCCCGGTCGCCGACCCGCTCGACCAACACGTTCGCCGGCTTCAGATCCCGGTGGACGATCCCCATGGCATGCGCGTAGTGGACCGCGTCGGCCAACTGGAGGAGGATGTCAATCGCTTTGGCCGCGGGCAGGGCACGGCCGGCGGTCGGGCCGCCGGACCGGAGACGGTCGGCGAGCGTGCCGTGCGCCAGCAGCTCCATCACGATGTACGGTCGGCCCGGGTCGGCGTCGGTCTTGCCGTGGAACCCGGTGTCGTACACCCGGACGATGTTCGGGTGGGCCAGCTTGGCGAGGGTGGCCGCCTCCTTCTGGAACGACACGACCCGGGCCGGGTTGAAGATCGTCTTGACCGCCACTTCGCGCGGGAGCTGGTTGTCGCAGGCCGCGTACACCCGCCCCTGGCCCCCGGCGCTGATGGTCCGGATCACCTTGTACCGCCCGCCGACCGCCGTCCCGTCCGGGAACGGGTCGGGGGCTGCGCGGCGGGCTTGGCTCAAGGCGGCGAACTTGGCCGAACACCCGGGGCAGTCGGGTAGGTGGGTGTCGATCCGGTCCGGGGTGGTGTTGTTCGTCGGGAAGCCGCCGGCCGCGGCCCGCTCCAACTCCTCGTCGGACGGGTGCCAGTCCATGAATCACCCCCCCGCCCCGGCGGCCGCATCGGCCCCCAGACGCTCCCGGAGCTTGACAAGGAAGCGCTCCCGAGCGTTCGTGTACGCGGCCGGCTTTAGGCCGAGGCGGGCTTGACCCTCCCCGGGCGTGATGGCCCCGCCCTCGTCCGCCAGGAACACCCCGTACCGCTCAGCTTGACCCGGGTCACCCCCGGCCAGTTCGGCGACGACCGACAGGACCCGGGCGTGTTCCTCGACCTCGCCCAGGGCGGTGGCGATGCCCTGGCCCAGGGCGTCCGGATCGGGCTGGTTGTCGAACCGTTCGGCCGCGTCGGTGCCGCCGGCCGCGGGCCTCACCCGCCGGCCCCGCTGTTCGTAGACCCGGCAGACGGCGCCGCGGGCGATGACACCGACCCAACCCCGGAAGGCACCACGCAACCGGTCGAACGTCCCGATCTGCCGGAAGACAGTCAACGCCACCTGCTGGGCAACGTCATCGGCCAAGTCGTCGGGCAGGCCCCCCCTCCGGCAGACGGCGGCGGCGACCTCCCGGATGCGACCGTCGAGCCGCTGCCATGCCTCGGCGTAGCGCGGGTCGGCCGGGCTCCGGGCGACCTCGGCCGCGTCGTCCGTGCTGGTCGGCGGGTTCATGAGCAGGCTCCGAGCGTCGTGGGAAAATCCCGGGCGCCGGCGTGAAATCCGCCCGCCGCCGGAACAACTACCACCGCGGCGGGGGTGTGGCGAGTGCCCGATGCCGCCGAGCTTAACCGATTCTCGCCCGTCCGCAAGAGGGTCGCCGGCGAATCCGGCCCCGGAGGCGAGCATGGTGCTGACCAACGAGACGGCGGTCCTGGTCCTGGGGGTGTGGGTCGCCCTCGTCCTCGGCCAGGTCGTCGGGCTGGTGGCCGGCCTGTGCCGCCGCCCGGAGTAGCCGGACCCGCCGGACGCCACACCACAGGAGGAAGCGATGAACAAGCTCACGATGACGGCGGTGGTCGCCGCGGCCCTCGGGGTCGCCGCGGCCCTCGGGGCCGCCCCGGCCGCCCGGGCCGACGACTGCACCGAGTACGCGATGATCACCATCGACAACCCGACGAGCGGGTCGCTCCACTACCAGTTCAAGTGGGGCGACGGGGCCTGGAAATCGGTCACCGTCAAGCCCGGCCACTACGTCAACCACTACGTCCCGCTCGACGAGGACGGGTGCGCCCCGACCCCCCGCGTCCGCTTCGACTCCGTCCTCGGCGACGGCGAGGTGACCTACCGGGAGTACAAGCTGGACTTCTACGCCAGCCGGACCCGCGGCTACCACCAGGGCAAGGTGTACCTGTTCGAGGTCAGCCGGTGCGGCTGCTACCTGGACTTGAAGGCGAAGCGGTAGCCCGGCCGGTCGGTGGGGCGGTCACCTCCAAGATGTTCGGCTGAGGGCCCGCCCCCACCACCCCGGACGGACCCCGATGGCCGAGACCCTTTCCCCGTCCGCCGCGGCGGTACTCCCCGAGGCGGTCGAGACGGCCGTCCGGGCGGCCGCCGCCGGGTTCTTCGGCGGCCACCTCGGGCTCGACCCGGCCGAGGTGGTGGGCGACTCGTTCGACGGCCACCCGGCGGCGATCACCGCCGTCATCTCGTTCTTCGGCGACCCCGTCTTCTCGGTCATGCTCGGGCTGCCGGAGGCGACGGCGGTCGCCGTGGCCGAGAAGTTCTGCGGGTTCGAGGTCCCGTTCGACGGCCCGGACATGGGCGACCTGGTCGGCGAGCTGGTGAACGTGATGGCCGGGGAGATTACCGCCCGGCTGGAGGCGGGCGGGAAGAAGGCCCCGATGTCCCTGCCGACGGTCGCCCGGGGGCGGAACGTCGAGCTGCTCCCGCCGGCCGACGCCCGGACCGAGCGGCTGGCGTACACCACCGCGGCGGGCGGGTTCTGGCTGAAACTGGTCAGGGCCGGGAGTAGCCACCCGGGCACCCGCCGGTCCGGGCTATGACCCCGGCGGCGGGCGTACCGGGCCCACGCCCGGGTCGGCCGCGCCCGGGACGGGACCCGGTACACCGACGTGCGGTTGCACCGCGAGCCGGTCCCGGAGATGGTGGCCCGGGCCCTGGACCTGGCCGCCGACTGGGGGCCGGTCGACGTCCCGGCGGTCGAGACCAACGGCGGGCTCGGGCTGCTGTCGCCCGAGTTCGAGCGGCAGCCGGCGGCCCGGAAGATGGTGGCGCCGCTGACCGGGTACGTCCGGACGATGCCCAAGGTGTCCCGCATCCGCCGGCCGGGCCACCACCTGGCCCGGCGGCCGCGGCGGCTCCGGCTCCGCCGGTCCCCCGGCCCGGACCTGGCGGTCGGCCAGTTCCGCGACTTTCCGGGTGCCGCCCACGACGACGCCCCGGACGCGGTCGAGCTGGCGGTTCGGGTCATTGAACAGGCGTACGCACGGCGGCGGTCGCGCACGCCGGATCCGGCGGATCGCGCTTGCCGCCCCGGCCCCGGTCGCCGAAGATGGGTCTTCCGACGGCTCACCACGTCGGACCTGATGTCGGCTTGAGGGACCCCGCCCGATGCTGACCGGCGAAATCCGCGGCCAGGTCGACCGCCTCCGCGACGCCTTCTGGTCCGGCGGCATCTCCAACCCGCTGGAGGTGATCGACCAGATCACCTACCTCCTGTTCATCCGCCGGCTCGACGACCTCCACACCCTCCAGCTCAACAAGGCCGCCACCCTCGGCCGGCCGGCCGAGCGGCGGGTGTTCCCCGAAGGGGACGACGCCAGGGGCCGGCCGTTCGACGACTACCGGTGGTCGGTGTTCAAGCACCGCCCGGCCCGGGAGATGTTCGACGTCGTCGCCGACCACGTCTTCCCGTTCCTCCGCACCCTCGGCGGGGCCGACACGGCCTACGCCCGGCACATGAAGGACGCCCGGTTCACCGTCCCGACGCCGGCTCTGTTGGCCAAGGTGGTGGACCAGCTCGACAAGGTCCCGATGGACGACCGGGACACCAAGGGCGACCTGTACGAGTACCTGCTCGACCTGATCGGCAAGTCCGGGGAGAACGGCCAGTTCCGCACCCCCCGGCACGTCATCCGGCAGATGGTCGAGATGACCGCCCCGACCCCGGCGGATGTCATCTGCGATCCCGCCTGTGGGACGGCCGGGTTCCTGATGACGGCCGGCGAGTACCTGCGGGAACACCACCGCGAAATCCTCCACGACCCGAAGCTCAAGGACCACTTCCACACCCGGATGTTCCACGGGTTCGACTTCGACGGCACCATGCTCCGGATCGGGAGCATGAACATGCTCCTGCACGGGGTCGAGAACCCGGCGGTGGTGTACCGCGACTCGCTCGCCCAGGAGCACGCCGGCGAGGAGGAGAAGTACACCCTGGTCCTGGCCAACCCGCCGTTCGCCGGGTCGCTCGACTACGAGAGCTGCGCCAAGGACCTCCTGGCGGTGGTCAAGACGAAGAAGACGGAGCTGCTGTTCCTGGCCCTGTTCCTGCGGCTGCTCAAGCCCGGCGGGCGGGCCGCGGTGATCGTCCCGGACGGGGTGTTGTTCGGGTCGTCGAAGGCCCACAAGGAGCTGCGGCGGATGCTGGTCGAGGAGCACAAGCTGGACGGGGTGGTGTCGCTGCCGGGCGGGGTGTTCAAGCCCTACGCCGGGGTGTCGACGGCCATCCTCCTGTTCACCAAGACGGGCGTCGGCGGGACGGACCGGGTCTGGTTCTACGACGTGGCGGCCGACGGCCGGAGCCTGGACGACAAGCGGACGCCGCTCTTGCCGGAGAGAAGCTGGGGCCGGTGCCGGCGGTGCCGCTGGCCGAGGACGAGCACGCCAAGAACAACCTGCCGGACGTGCTGGCCCGGTGGCGGGTGCGGGAGACGGACGAGCGGAAGCGGCCGCGGACGGCCCCGAGCTTCTGCGTGCCGAAGGCGGACATCGCGGCCCAGGGGTACGACCTGAGCCTGAGCCGGTACAAGGAGGTGGTCCATGCGGCCGCCGACCACCGCCCGCCGGCGGACATCCTGGCCGACCTGCCCGGCTGGAGGCCGACATCCAGCGGGGGATGACGGAGTTGGGGGGGCTGCTGACGTGAACGGGCAGGTGGCCTGGAACCGATCGTTGGACTGGCGAGTCGGGAGCATGTGGGGCGAGCCGGGGGCGTGAGCGACCGGGGTTGCTGTCTCCGGCGCGTGGTTGCCGGCGAGCCGGGGGCGTGAGCGACCGGAGCCGAACAAAACTCCGGTCGCTCACGCCCCCGGCTCGCCAGCTCGACACGACTCCGGGACGACACCCCGGTCGCCGACGCCCCCGGCTCGCCAGCCGCGACGGATGGTCGCCACGGTGATTGCATCCGCGGCGCCCGGTCGCGTACACTTTCGGAGGCTCCGGTCGTCGGGATTGCGACGCCCCGGTCGCGCACGCCCCCGACCCGCCCACCTGAGGTCGCCCGTCATGCGTGTCTGGCTCCTGACGAACACCACCTACGGGTCCTGGCTGCCCGGAGACCCCCGGGGGTCGGTCACCTCGGTCCGGGACGCCCGGCCCGGCGACCCGCCGGCCGCCGTCCGGGTCGAGCACGACATCCCCGGCGAGCCCTACGAGGACGCCATCCCGGGCCTGGAAGCGAGCGCCCGCGAGCGGCTGACCGGGCCGCCCCTGTACCTCGACCGGGAGAAGGCCGGGGTCGTCCTGGCCCAGTTCCGGGAGACCGCCGGCTACCGCGGGTGGGCGCTGCGGGCGGCCGCCGTCATGTCCAACCACTTCCACCTCGTCGTCCAGGTGCCCGGGAACCCCGACCCGGGGAAGGTGCTGGCCGACTTCAAGGCGTACGGCACCCGGGTGCTCAACCGCCGGTACGGCCGGCCGCCGTCGGCGACGTGGTGGACGGACAACGGGTCGAAGCGGAAGCTGACGGACGAAGCGGCGGTGGCGGCCGGGGTCCGCTACGTCCTGGTGAAGCAGCCGAACCCGCTGGCGTTGTGGTCCCCGGACGAAGGCGAGCCGGGAGCGTGGGTTGGCGAGCCGGGAGCGTGAGCGACCGGTGCGTCGGAACTCCGGTCGCTCACGCTCCCGGCTCGCCAGCGCTCGGGTTTGCTAGCGTCCCCGGCCCTCCTCCAGATGTTCCCGGACCGCACACCCCCAGAATCACCCCATGAGTCACTTCCTGTTCCTCCGTCCCGAGTGGCCAGACATCCACGACGCCGCCGGCCGGGCCGAGTCGGCCGCCCGCCCCGACCCCCGGACCGCCTGCTTCTACGCCCGCCGGGCCCTCGAGCTGCTCGTCCACTGGGCGTACAAGCACGACCCGGCCCTCCGACTGCCGTACCACGACACCCTAGGGCCGTGTTGACGAATCTACCCGATGCGGATGATGGTGAGGGCCAGGTGGACGAACCCGAGGAACGTCGCGGCCAGC
>JAIEQN010000848.1 GCA_019747685.1 Gemmataceae bacterium | reverse complement strand
AAAGACATCTGTGCTGATGAAAAATGGACGAAAGGCATTGACTTTTTGGTCGGATTCTTCAGTTTTCTTACTTATATACGTTTATTTTGGATATTACCCCTTTTCCCCCAAACCCACGTGGCGGCCCCGCCCCCCCGCTCGCCAAGACGTACCCTTCTTCGCCCCGCCGCCGGCCCGGCAGGAGCGCATCCCGTTCGGGCCGGAAAGGACCCCGCCCCCTCACCCCCTCCCCCAGGGGGAGAGGGGGGACAAGACCGAGCCGGCTCCGGCCCCCCCTCCCGTCGTAGGGGAGGGGGACGGGGGGAGGGGTCTCGGGAACTTCCCGCCCTTCCCGCTCCCGTCGCCCGGGACCGCCCTCCAGGTCCACGACTCGTACCTCGTCCTGGAGACGCCCGACGGGATGCTGGTCATCGACCAGCACGCCCTGCACGAGCGGATCCTGTTCGAGCAGCTCCGCCGGCGGGTCCGCGAGGGCCGGCTCGAAGTCCAGCGGCTGCTCATCCCCGAGCCGATCGACCTGCCGGCCGAGCAAGCCGCCCTCGTGCTCGAAGCGGCCGACGCCCTCCGGGAACTCGGCCTCGAAGTCTCCGACTTCGGCGGCAACACCGTCCTGCTGTCCAGCTATCCGACCCTCCTCGGCCGCAAGCCGCCACACGAAATCTTCCGCGGGGTGGTCGACGACCTGCTGACCAAGGAACGCCCGCCGACCCGGGACGCCCTCCTGCACCACCTGACCGCGACGATGGCCTGCAAGGCGGCCGTGAAGGCCGGGGACAAGCTGACCCCGGAGGAAATCCGCTACCTCCTGCACCTCCGCGACCTGGCCGACGACTCCCACCACTGCCCGCACGGCCGGCCCACGTCGCTGCTGTTCAGCCGGCAGGACCTGGATAAGCAGTTCCGCCGGGTTTGACCGCGGGCCGGTAGCCCGGGTCGGGTCTTCGGCCTGAAGGGCCGTCTCCGTCAGCCCGGGCCGCAGGCCCGGGTACACGGAAACGATCCCCCGGCCCTGAAGGGGCCGTTCCCGGGGTCCGCGACCACCCGAGCGTCCTGGAACGACCCTTACAGGGTCGGGGCGTTAAATCCCCCGGACCCGGGCCTGCGGCCCGGGCTGACGGAAACGGCCCTTCAGGCCGAAGACAACTACCACGACCCCCGGCCGCGGACCTGAGCCGGGCGGAAGGCCGGTGCCGCCGAACCGGGGCCCGAACACCACCCACCGCGGGAACGGGTGGGCTTGGGACCCGTACCCGGTTAACATGGAGCGGACCGCTGCCGACCGGAGGTCCCGCCGTGCGCCGCGCCTCGTTTGCCCTCCTGGCTCTGCTCCTGTTCGCCGCGTCCGCCCCGGCGGTCATCCTCAAGCTCACGCCTCTGAAGGACGTGCTCGACGGCGAGCAGTTGATCTTCGTCGCCACCGTCGAGAAGCTCGACCCCGAGAAGCCGGCGGTGGTCCTGAAGTTCGCCGAAAAGCTGAAGGGCGACGTGCCGTTCGAGGCGCTGCCGGTCAACCTCTCCGGCGACGCCGAGGCCAAGAAGGGCGGGCACGCGAAGGTGATCCTCGACCGGCTCGACCCGGCCCGCATGCTGATCGTCTTCGCCACCAAGGACGGCAACGTTTATCACGCGATGGCCTTCACCGAGGGGACGTGGTTCTCCCTGCGGGGGACGGTCGGGGACGACGGGAAGGCCGTCCGGTGGGCGTTCCTGCACGCCGAGCCGTACCTCCGGCGGACGTTCAAGGGCACCACCGCCGAGTTGAAGAAGGTGGTCGAGGACGGGCTGGCGGGGAAGGCCGAGCCGCCCAAGCCGAACGACAAGGAGCCGCCGGGGTACGGGCCGCCCGTCGAGAAGAAATGCGGCATGCGGAATGCGGAATGCGGGATCGAAGGCCCGCAGCCCCAAGCCGCCCTCGGTCTTCATTCCGCGTTCCGCGTTCCGCATGCCGCATTGTTCGGGGTGATCCCCTCGTTCGTCCTGGTGGGGCCGTTGGCCCTGGTGGCGGCCCTGTTCCCCGGGGTGGCGGCCCGGCTGGCGGTCGGGATGCGGCGGTGGCGGGCGTTCCTGGTCGTCGCCGGGGTGAACAGCACCCTGGCCCTGGTGTACTGGCTGGTCCGGGACCAGGGCTGGCTGCCCGACCTCGGCTGGGTGGTGTCGTACCAGGGGTTCACCGCCCTGTTGCTCCTGTCCACGGCCGTCGGGCTGGTCTGGGCCGGGCGGCGCTACCGGCGGATGGCCGCCGACGACCCGGCCGCGACCGCCCTGCCGCGGGCCGGCGAGGTCGGGGCGCTGGCGGGTCTCGCCGCGTTCGTCGGGGTGATCCTGGTCGTGGCCCGGTTGCTCGGCGGGTCGTGGGCGGCCGCGGCCCTCGACCTGCCGATGCGGGAGTTCACGCTCATCGGGCTGGGGCTGGTCGCGGCCCTCGGGTATGCCGGGTATCGGGTCCTGACCCGCCGGTCCGACGGGGCGGACCCGGCCGTCCGGCTCAGCCTGTCCGGCGAGGCGGTCGGGCTGGGGGTGCTGCTCCTCGGCGGGGTGGTCGCCCTGCTCGTCGGCGGCGACCGTCCGTCATCGGCCGGCGCGATCGCCGCGGCCGAGGGCGGCGGGTTCGACCCGGGGCAACGCCGGATTAAACTGGCCGGCGTGCGGCTGTTCGAGGTGCCGGCGGCCCACCAGGTCATGTCGGGCGTCGCCGTCGCCGGCGACCGGCTGTACTTCGGGACGGCCAAGAGGACCGGGTTCCGGGAGTCCGGGGCGGTCGTGGCCCTCGACCGGCACACCGGGCGGGAGGCGTGGGCCTACGCCGACGGGGTGCGGCCGGTGTTCTGCACGCCGAACGCCTCGGGCGGCCGGGTCTACTGCGGCGAGGGGCTGCACACCGACGCCGGCTGTCGGCTCCTGTGCCTCGACGCCGAAACCGGGAAGCCGGCGTGGCCGCAGCCGTTCGAGACGGGTAGCCACACCGAGGGCCGGCCGTGGGTCGAGGGCGGCCGGGTCTACTTCACGGCCGGGGACGACGGGCTGTACTGCGCCGACGCCGCGACCGGGGCGAGGGTCTGGCAGTTCGCCGGCAAGGACCAGGGGTTCCACGTCGACGGCCCGGCGGCGGTCGCCGGCGGCCGGGTGTTCCTCGGCAGCGGGCTGTACACCCCGGCGTTGCTCGCGGTCGACGCCGCGTCCGGGAAGGAACTGTGGCGCTCGCCGCAGCCGTTGCGATCGTTCGGCCCGCCGCTCGTCCTCGGGGACACGGTCGTCTACGGCCTCGGGACCGGGAACCTGGTGAACGACGTGTTCGAGTACGCCGAGGAGGGCAAGCCGGCCGAGGCGGCCCCGGCCGGGGCGGTGGTCTGCGTCTCCGCCGCCGACGGCAAGGAGGTGTGGCGGCGGCCGCTGCCGCGGCCGGCCCACACCCCGCTGGCGGCCGACGGGCTGTTCGTGTACGCCGCATGCCGGGACGGGGCGGTCTACTGCCTGAGCCGGCGGACCGGGGCGGTCCGGTGGTCGCTCGGGCTGGGGTCGCCGCTGACCGCCGGGGTGGCGGCGGCGGCGGACGCCGACGGGGTGCCGGTGGCGGTCTACGCCGTCTCGCCCGAGGGCCGGGTCGTCTGCCTGAGCCCGTACACCGGGAAGGTCATGTGGTCCCGCGACCTGCGGGAGGATGCCGGCGGCCGGCTGGTCGAGGAGGTGGCCTCGACGCCGGCGGTGGTCGCGGACGGCAGCGGGCGGGCGGTCTACGTCGGGGCGCAACTGCGGAATCGGAACACCGGGGCCAAGACGGCCGCCGTCTTCCGGCTCGACGACGAGGCGGGGGAATGACGGCGGGCCGCCCGGCCGTTCCCCTACAATCCCCGGTGGGCCCGGCGGTAAGCCCCGGCCCGCACTGGAGGAGCACGATGCGCACCCTGACGGTTCTACTGGCGGCCACGGTGGCGGCGGCGGCCTTCGCCCGGGACGAGGCGGCCGAGAAGGAGAAGAAGAAGTTCGACGGGACGTGGGCGCTCGTGTCCGGCCGCGCGGACGGCAAGGCCGTCTCGGACGAACACGTCAAGGCCACCAAGGTCACCTGGGACGGGGACAAGGCGGCGGTCGTGTCCCCCCTCCAGTCGAAGGACCCGATCACGGCCAAGCGGACCCGGCTGGACCCCGCGAAGAAGCCGGCCGAGATGGACTGGGTCCGGGACGCCGGGCCGCAGAAGGGGCAGACGATGCCGGCGATCTACGAGTGGGTGGACGCCGACACCTACCGCATCTGCTTCGACCCGGCCTGCAAGGGGCGGCCGAAGGACTTCGAGGCGGCGGCCGGGTCCGGCCACATCACGCACGTCTGGAAGCGGGCCAAGACGGCGCCGGCCGGCAAGCCGTCGCCGTGACGGTCGGTTGACCGACCGGCGGATGGTGGGATGATTGACCCGGGTAAGGGGGGCCGACCATGCTGACCATCCGGGGGCCGCGGCCGCGGCTCTGCTCCGGGCCGGGCCGGCGGGACTTCCTCCAGGCCGGGGCGCTCGGGTTCCTCGGCCTCGGGCTGCCCGGGCTGCTCAAGGCCCGGGAGGTCGCCCCCGGCCGGGGGCCGGCCCGCAACTGCATCCTCCTGTTCCTGACCGGCGGCCCGCCCCAGCACGACACCTGGGACCCCAAGCCGGACGCCCCGGCGGAAATCCGCGGCGAGTTCCGGGCCATCCCCACCGCCCTGCCCGGGGTCCGGTTCGGCGAGTATTTCCCGCAGCTGGCCGCCCGGGCGGACAAGCTGTGCGTCGTCCGGTCGGTGACCCACGCCGACCGGACGCACACGTCGGCCGGGTACGAGGTGCTGACCGGGGTGCCGCACCCGAGCGCCAACGCGGCCAGCGCCGCCCTCATCAAGCCCGGCCCGCACGACCACCCGCACGTGGGGTCGCTGGTGGCCAAGGTCCGCCCGCCGGCCGGCGGGGTGCCGCCGTTCGTCAGCCTGCCGGAGGTCATCAAGGACGCCGGGGTGAACCAGTACCCGGGCCTGGACGGCGGGTTCCTCGGCGGGCCGGTCTCCCCGTTCCGGGTCGAGGCCGACCCGGACTGCACCGGGTTCCGGACGCCGGACATCTTCCTGCCGTCGGATGTCACCGCCGGCCGGCTGGCCGATCGGGGCGCGCTCCTGGGCGGGCTGGACCGCCGGCTGGGGGAGGCCGACCCGGCGGTCGGGCGGATGGGGGACCACTACCGGCGGGCGTTCGACGTGATCCGGTCGGACCGGGTGCGGGCGGCGTTCGACCTCGGCCGGGAGCCGCCGAAGGCGGCCGACCGGTACGGCCCGCACCTGTTCGGCCGGGGGTGCTTGCTGGCCCGCCGGCTGGCCGAGGCCGGGGTCGCCCTGACGGCCGTGTACTGGCACTACGAGGGGCCGGACGACTCGCCCGTCTGGGACACCCACTGGAACAACTTCCGGCACCTGAAGGGGCGGCTGATGCCGCCGACCGACCGGGCGGTGTCGGCCCTGTTGGACGACCTCGCCGACCGGGGCCGGCTGGACGACACCCTGGTCGTCGTCATGGGCGAGTTCGGGCGGACCCCGCGGGTGAACAAGGAGGCCGGGCGGGACCACTGGTCGCGGGCCCAGTCGGTGGTGTTCGCCGGGGCCGGGGTGCGGGCCGGGACGGTGTACGGCTCGACCGAGCGGGACGGCGGGGCGCCGGCGGACAAGCCGGTCGGCCCGGCCGACGTGACGGCCACCGTCCTGCACCTGCTGGGCGTCCCGCCCGAGCTGGAAGTCACCGACCGGACCGGCCGGCCGCTGCGGGCCTGCACCGGCACCCCGATCGCCGGCGTCCTGGCATGACGCGGCCGACGGATGGTATGATGGGGTGAGACGAAGGAGGTGCCGATGATGACCGTGACGATCCCGCTGGCTCCCGAGGTCGAGGCCCGGCTCCGGGAGTTGGCCGACATCTGCAATATGAGCGTGGAACAGTACCTCGCCATCGTGGTCGGGAAGGACGTACAGCGGCACCCGCGGAACCCGTACCGGGACGACTGGGTGCGGCGGCACAACCGCCGGACGCCGGAGGAGGTCGCGGCCGCCCGGGCCGAGATCGACGCCACCTCCCGGCCGGCCCGCCCGCTGCCGCCGGGTAAGACGCTGTCCGACATGGTCGAGGGGACGTGGCCGGGGGACGAGACGGACGAGCAGATCGACCACGCCCTGCGGGAGCTGTCGTAGATGACGCCCGGCCCCGGCCCGTACCAGCTCGACACCAACGTCCTCGTTCATTACGTCCGCCGGAGCGGCCTGTGGGAGCGGGTACGGGCGTCGTACAACCTCCTCATGGTCGAACCGACCCCGATCATTTCGGTGGTCACGGAGGGGGAGTTGCGGTCGCTGGCACTCCAGTTCAAGTGGGGGCCGCGGAAACTCGACCGGATGGAGTACGCGCTGAGCTTCTTCCCGCGGAAGGGGATCGACTCGCCGCGGGTCATCGAAGCGTACGCGCGGATCGACGCCGACATGATCGCGGTGGGCCGGCGGCTCGGGAAGAACGACCTGTGGATCGCGGCGACCGCGTCGGTCTACGGGGTGCGGCTCCTGACCACCGACACCGACTTCGACGACCTGGCACCGGACTACCTCGCCCTCGATTGGATCGACCCCGGGCCGCCGCCGGGCTGACCGTCAGGCGTACACGGTCGTCCGCCGGGCCGCGAAGTCGTGGCCGGTGACGACCCGGGCGATGGCGTCGGCGATCTTCGCCCCGCCGACCGACGACGGCTCGATCGGGGAGAGCGGCGAGTAGTCGGCGGCGCCGGTGCAGACGGCCCGCAGGTCGATCACCGGCAGCCCTTCGGCGATGGCGGCCCGGAGGATCACGTCGTTGAAGCCGGCCAGCCCGACCCGCTCGGCCGGCGGCAACCCCGGGACGGCGTCATAGACCGTGCAGACGACCAGCGGCTTATCGAGGGCCAGCACGTCCCGCAGCATGGCCCGGTACTCGTCCCGGAACCCGGCCACGGTCTCGGCCAACTGCTCCAACCCGTCGCCGACCGTTGCGGCCGGCTGGCGGAGGAGGGCGCCGGCCCCGAGGGCGTCGTTCCCGCCGATACTCGTGACGAGGTGGGTGGCGTCGGCCGGGACCCGTTGGAGCTGCCGGGCGATGTCCTCGACGGTCGCGCCGTCCACCGCGACGAGGGACGCCGTCCAGCCGACCGGCAGGGCGTGTCGGGTTTGCTCGACCACCGGCGCCCGGCCGGGGACGTACCGGGCGTTGTCGAAGATCGAGTCGCCGAGCAGAACGACGTGGCCCATCGCCGAACCCCCAACGTGGACCGCCGATGCCGTTGCCCGATTAGAATAGCCCCGGGTCGGGTCTTGTGGCAGGAGGGACGACCGATGGACCGGCGCGTCAGAATCAGGCTAACCCCGGTCGCCGTCGTGGCGGCGCTGGGCCTCGCGGCGTCCGCCGCCGGGCAACCGCCGGCGAACGAGCCGACCCCGCCGGTCTTCCTCAAGGCGGCCCGGACGCTGCTCAAGTGGGACGAGCCGGCCGAGCCCGCCCACGTCCTGGGGCCGATCTACTTCGCCGGCACCAAGGGCCTCGGCTCGTACCTCATCACGGGGTCCGACGGCCACGTCCTCCTGAACTCCGGGATGCCCGGGTCGGGGCCGCTGATCGAGGCGTCGGTCAAGAAGCTCGGGTTCGAGCCGTCGGACGTGAAGCTCCTCCTCTGCGGCCACGCCCACGTCGACCACGTCGGCGGGCACGCCCACCTCAAGAAGGCGACCGGGGCGAAGGTCGCCGCCATGCGGGAGGAGAAGGAGCTGCTCGAATCCGGCGGGAAGCTCGACTTCCAGTACGCCGGGGTGAAGGAGTTCGAGTTCGACCCGGTGAAGGTGGACGTGGTCTTCCGGGACGAGGACGAGGTCAAGCGGGGCGACATCGCCCTCACCGCCCGGCTGACGCCGGGACACACCCGGGGCTCGACCTCCTACGTCCTACGGGTGAACGACGGCGGGAAGACGTATACCGTGGTCTTCCCGGACGGGACGGGCGTGAACCCGGGCTACCGGGTGGCCGGGAACCCGTCTTACCCGGGGATCGGGGACGACTTCCGCCGGACGTTCCGGGTGCTGGAGTCGCTGAGGCCCGATGTCTGGCTGCCGGCCCACAACGAAGTCCACGGGCTCGACGCCAAGCTGGCCCGGGCGAAGAAGGACGGGGCGAAGGCGTGGGCCGACCCGGACGGCTACCGGAAGTGGGTCGCCCTCCAGAAGGGGCGGTTCGAGGCGGCGGCCGGGAAGGAGTAGGCCGGCCGTGGCTCTCCCAAAGCCAGGGGCGCAAGCCCCTGGTCCCCTGCGTCACCCGAGGATCGTCTTGATCGGCGCCCCGTGGTCGATGTCGAGCCGCTTCCGGCCGGGGACTTCGAGCTTCCGCGAGTCGAGCCCGAGCTGGTGCAGGATGGTGGCGTGGACATCGGTGACGTAGTGCCGGTCCTCGACGGCGTGGAAGCCGATCTCGTCCGTCGCCCCGTGGACCACCCCGCCCTTGATCCCGCCGCCGGCCAGCCAGACCGAGAACCCGTAGATGTGGTGGTCCCGGCCGTCCGCCCCCTGCGTCCCGGGCGTCCGCCCGAACTCGGTGGCGAAGACGACCAGCGTATCCTTCAACAGCCCGGTTCGCTTCAAGTCCGTCAGCAGCCCGGCCACCGGCTGGTCGATCGCCAGGCAGTTCGCGGCGTGGTTGGCCTTCAGCCCGCCGTGGGCGTCCCAGACACCGGCCCCGCCGGCCCCGTGCTGGACCTGGATGAAGCGGACGCCGCGTTCCACCAGCCGCCGGGCCGCCAGCATCTGCCCGCCGAACTCTTGGGTCTCCTTGCGGTCGAGGCCGTACAGCTTCTTCGTCTCCTCCGACTCCTGCGAAAAGTTCAGCACCTCGGGCAGCGACTTCTGCATCCGGAAGGCCAGCTCGTAGCTCTTGACCCGGGCGTCCAGGGCCGGGTCGTTCGGGTAGTCGGCGGCCCGGAGTTGGTTCAGCTTCGCGGTCAGCGCGAACCCGGCCTTCTGCTCGGCGGCCGTCACCGGCCCCTCGGGCTTGCCGTAGTCGAGCGGGTTGGCCGGGTCGATCCGCAGGGGCACCGCGTCGTGGGCCGGGCCGAGGTAGTGGCCGTCCTTCAGGTTCCAGTACTCCCGCTTGCCGACGCTCACGAACTGCGG
>JAIEQN010000657.1 GCA_019747685.1 Gemmataceae bacterium | reverse complement strand
GGGCCCCCCCCCCGTTTCGTCCCCCGCAACGGGGGGCCCCCCCCCCCCCGCTCGCCGATACCCAGTCCGCCTTCTGGCCTGGCAGCAGCTCCGCGTGAACTTCCGTCACCGGCACCTGCTCGGCCACCGCCCGGGCGACGGCCGCCCGGTCGCCGGTGAGGAGGGCGACCGAAACGATGCCGTCGGCCTTCAGCTCGGCGACGACCTCCGCCGCCTCCGGCCGGACCCGGTCGCGGGCGCCGATCGCCCCGACGACGAGGCCGTCCCGGGCGACGAGCAGGGACGTTTGCCCGGCCGCGTCGAGCCGGTCGAGGGCGGCCGGCGCGTCCGGCGGCAGGGCGACGCCCTGCTCGTCGAGGAACCGCCGGTTGCCGACGGCGAGCGATGAACCGCCGACCGTGGCCGTCACCCCGCCCCCGGGGTGAGCCTGGAACGACTCCGCCCCGTCGAGTGATAGGCCCTTGTCACGGGCCGCTGACACCACCGCCCGGGCCAGCGGGTGCTCGCTCCCGGCCTCGGCCGCCGCCGCCAGCCGGAGTAGGTCGTCGGCCGGCACGTCCCCGAGCGGGATCACGTCGCCGACTTCGAGCCTCCCCTCGGTCAGGGTGCCGGTCTTGTCGAAGGCGAAAGCGGTGACGCCGGCCAGCCGCTCCAGGGCCGACCCGCCTTTGATGAGGACCCCGGTCCCGGCCAGCCGTCCGAGGGCGGCGATGACCGCGGCCGGCGTCGCCAGGATGAGGGCGCACGGGCAGGCCACCACCAGGACGGCGAGCGCCGGGTACGCGGCCACCCGGGCGGCCGCGTTCCACGACGGCTTCGGCAGCCCGGCCGGCGGGGTCCCGCCCACCTGGTACAGGACGTTGCCGGCGAACGTGAGCAGGGCCAGCCCGAGGACGGCCGGCAGGAAGTACCGGGCCAGCCGGTCGGCCTGCCGTTCGAGCGGGGCCTTGTCCTTCAGGGCGGCGGCCGTCAGCTCGATCACCTGCCCGGCCACCGTTTCCTTCGCCACCTTCTTCGCCTCGACGGTCAGGCTTCCCGCCTGCACGATACTTCCGGCCAGGACCGCGTCCCCCGGCCCCTTGTCCTGCGGCAGGCTTTCGCCGGTCAGGGCCGACGCATCCACCGCCGACCGGCCGTCGGTGACGACCCCGTCGACGGGAATCCGGCCACCCGGCTTCACCACCACCTTGTCGCCGACGACCACGTCGGTCGTGAAGGCCCGGACCTCCTGGCCGTCGCGGAGGACCCAGCACCGGCGGGGGAAGAGTTCCGCGAGCCGGCCGAGCGCCCGCTGGGTGCGGGCGAAGGTGAACGCCTCCAGGCACTCGCCGGCCAGCCCGATGAAGACGACCTCGGCGGCGACCAGTTCCTCCCGCAGGACGATCGCGGCCAGGCAGGCGACCGCCAGGGCGAGGTCCGACCCGATCTTGCCGTCGAAGAGGGATTCGAGCGAGTTGTACAGGGCCCGGCCGCCGCCGATGACCGCCGCGACCAGGGCGAGCCGGTAGCCGAACACCTCCCGTCCCCAGGCGGGCAGGTCGAGGCCCTGGCCCCGCAGCCACCCGGCCGCGGGCGGCCACAGGTCGGCTGCCAGCAGCCCGCCGGCCACGGCCGTCAGCAGGTACAGCCCGGCCGGGGACGCCGGCCGGAACGGCTCGTCGGTGGGCGACAGCTCGCGGTGCATGGGAGAAGTTTCGAGTTTCGAGTTCGAAGTTTCAAGTTTCCGTGGGGCTGGTTTTCGACTCGAAACTTCGAACTCGAAACTCGAAACTACCAGTACAGCTTGTCGAGGTTGACGTTCCCGCCGGACAGGACGACGCCGACCGTGCGGATGTCGGCGAGGGATCGGAACTCGTCCGACAGGACGGCCGCCAGGCTCACCGCCCCGCTCGGCTCGACCACCAGCTTCACCCGCTCCCAGACCAGCCGCATCGCCGCCCGAATCTGGTCGTCGGTGACGGTGACGATCCGCTCCACCCGGTCCCGGACGACCGGCCAGGTCAGCTCGCCCAGGCCGGTTAGAAGGCCGTCGGCGATGGTGTCCGGCGGGCCGGCCGGCAGCCGCTCGCCGGCCGCCTTCGACCGGGCCGCGTCGTCCGCCCCGGCCGGCTCCGCCCCGAACACCCGGACCGCCGGGTTGAGGCCTCGGGCCGCGATGCAACACCCGGAGAGCAGCCCGCCGCCTCCGACCGGGGCGACGACCGCGTCCAGGTCCGGCACCTCGTCGAGCAGTTCCAGGGCGGCCGTCCCCTGCCCGGCGATGATGTCTGGGTGGTCGAACGGCGGGATCAGCACGCCGCCGGTCCGGGCGACGAGCTCCGCCGCCGCCGTCTCCCGGGCCTCCAGGGTCGGCTCACAGAGGGTGACGCGACCGCCATACCCCTCGACGGCCGCCCGCTTCACGGCCGGGGCGTTCTTCGGCATCACAACATACGCCGGGATGCGCCGGACCTTCGCCGCCAGCGCCAGGGCCTGGGCGTGGTTGCCGCTGGAGTGCGTCACCACGCCCCGGGCGGCGGTCGCGTCGTCCAGCTTGCGGACGGCGTTCGTCGCCCCGCGGTACTTGAACGAGCCGGTCGTCTGCAAATTCTCGCACTTGAGGTAGACCGACCGGCCGGCCAGTTCGTCGACCGTCCGGGAGGTCATCACCGGGGTCCTGCGGACGGCCCCGGCCAGGCGGGCGGCGGCCGCCCGGACGGCCTCAAGGTCGGCGGCGTAAGTGGGCATCATGTTCCCCGGCGAGCGGGGGGCGTGAGCCCCCTGTTCGGTCACACCGGCAGGATGCCGGTGCCACAAGAAACAGGGGGCTCACGCCCCCCGCTCGCCCGATCAACTCGGTAGCTCGTAGCAGAACAGGTTCTCCTTCCCCTTGACGTACAGCCGGCCGCCGGCCACGGCGAGGTGGCCCCAGGTCCCCTTCTCGGCGAACGTCCACTTGCCCAGTTGCACGCACTCCTTCGGGTCGGCCTTGAAGACGAACAGTTCGCCCTCGGAGTTCAGCACCAGCAGCGCCCCGCCGGCCAGCACCAGCGAGTGGTACTTGCCCGGCACCCGGGCCGAGGTCCACGCCGTCTCCCCGGTCGCCATCTTCACGCACACCACCTTGCCCGTCCGCATGTCGTGGCCGAACAGGTGGTCGCCGTGGGCCACCGGCGTCGTCAGGTACGTCTTCAGGTCGTCGTTCTTCCAGGCCTCCTCCTTCGTCACCGTGCTGCCGTCGCCCTTGAGCCGCACGGCCGTCGTCGCCTTCCCCTCACCGGCGACCAGCACCAGGTCCTCCCACACCACCGGCGAGACGATGGTCTGCTCGAACCGGGCCGGGAACGGCACCTCCCACAGCAGCTCCCGGTCGGCGTGCCGCAGCCCGACCATCCGGGTCCCGGTGAAGCAGATGAGCTGCTCGACCCCGCCCGGCGACCGGACGACCGGCGAGGCGTAGCTGCTCCGGTCGTCCAGCGCCTTCCAGACGATTTCGCCGGACTTCCGGTCGAACGCGGTGAACGCCCCGGCCTTGGCCCCGCCGACGTTGACGATGACGGTGTCGCCGTCGGCCAGCGGCGACGCCGTCGCCCCGCACGGCGGGAACCAGGCGTCGTCCCCGAGCGGCCCCTTCTTGACGCCCCAGTACTCCTTCGGGCAGTCGTGCTTCCACAGCACCTGGCCGGTGGCCACCTCCAGGCAGTGGAGTTGTCCGCCCAGGCCGAACATGTACACCCGGTCGCGGTCCACGGTCGGGGTGGCGCCCGGCCCCTTCCCGGCGGTCGGGTCCGGGGCCTCGAACGGCTCCGGGTACTCGACCTTCCACAGCTCCTTGCCGGTGTCGGCGTCGAGGGCCAGGCAGCGCTCGTTGCCCTCGACCAGGCCCATGATGAACACCCTCCCGCCGGCGATCGACGGGCCGGAGTGGCCCAGCCCGACGGCGGCCTTCCACTTCGGCTCCGGCGGCTTGTCCGGCCACGGGTCGGGCAGCTTCACCCCCGGGGCGACGCCGTCCCGGTTGGGGCCCCGCCACTGCGGCCAGTCGGCCGCCGACAGGGTACACGAGAACGCGAGGACCAGACCGACCGGTGGCAGCAGGCGGGTCATGCGACCAGCCCTCCGGTACGAGGAATGGAGAGGCACGCACCAGGGTAACACGGCCGGCCACAGCGGGCCACCCGGAGCGGGACGGGTTCATGCCGGCCGCCATCTTGCACCCGGCGGCCGAACCGGCATGATGGGGTGGGGTTCGCGGGGAACGACGATGCCGGTACGCTTGATCGTGCTGCGGGGCGAGGTCATGGTCCCGTCGGCCGCGGACGACGAGCCCGACCGCGCCCGCCGGGGGTTGGAAGCCGCCCTCCGGCGGGGCGGGGCCGGTGGCGTCGAGCGGGTCGGTGATGCCGTCGAGTTCCGGGGGCTAGGTCGCTGGCCGGTCCCCAACTCCAACATGTTCGTCCGCGTCCGATGGGGCCGGTTCGAGCCGATCCGGACTCCCGCAGGGCTTTGCGTCCGGTATCACCTCGACCTGACCGGGCTGCTCGTCGGCGGTGCTGTGGCGGCGGCCGCCTGCGCCTTCGTCCTCTCCGCCAGCCGCGGGTTCGGGTGGTGGGCGGTCGTCGGGGCTGCCCTGGTGTTCGCCCTGTATGCGATGCTGCCGCTCCCGTTCACCAGCGGTCGGTATCGGAAGTTCATCCGTCTGGCGTGTCTCGGGCTCGAATAGCCTCACCGTGCGAGCCGCTACGCCGCGGCCGGCTGCGGGACCGGGCCGACCATGTGCGTCAGGATGCCGAGCAGCTTGTCGACCTGGTGGAGCTGGTACTCGATCAGGTCGAACGTGACCGTGGTGCCGGACAGCGTCAGGAACTTCCACTGGCTGCCGATCGTCACGCACCCGTAGACCGGGTCGACCGGGTTGTTGTGCCGGCGGTTGAACCGCTGGGCGCCCACCATCCCGGCGATGCACTGGCCCAGCCCGTCGTTGATGTTCTCCCGCTTGCCCTCGAAGATCACCACCACCGGGGCCAGGATTTCCGGCTGCTGGGGCGACCGGCTGATGAGGAAGTCGCAGAACCCGTTCAGCCCGGCCGCCGGGTCGCCCTGGAAGTCGTTGCCGGAGAACAGGCTGACCTGCCCGCCGTACCGGGACCACAGGTCGCCCAGGACGAGGGCGGTCATCCACTCGCTCCGGGCCTTCTCGGTGTTGACGGTGGCGGCCAGCGGGGAGACGACGGCCAGGGTGTCCCGGAACGGCGGCCCGGACGGCACCGGGGGGACGGCCGCGAACAGGTCGGGGTGGGTCCGCCAGGTGAGGCCGAGCTGCCGCACCACGTCCGGGTACTTGAAGTCGCTGAACGCCATCGGCCGGCCCTCGGGGACGGCGGCATTGTACGCCGCACAGGCCTCCCGGCCTGTGCCACCAAACCCGTGACTGGTGGCACAGGCCTCCCGGCCTGTGCGGGCCGTCACCCCCGGAAGAACACCAGCGTCACCAGCCCGAAGACCGGCAGCAGCACCGCCCCGGCGATGAGCATGTACCGGCCGAACGACGGCATCGGGTACCCGGCCTCCTCGGCGATCGCCTTGACCATGAAGTTCGGCCCGTTCCCGATGTAGCTGTTCGCCCCCATGAACACCGCCCCGCAGCTCACCGCCGCCAGCAGGTGCGGGGCACACGCCGGCAGGTCGGCGATCGACCCGCACCCGTTCACCGCCGCCGCCAGGTGGGCCATCGTCAGGTAGGTCGGTGCGTTGTCCAGCAAGGACGACAGTACCCCGGTCAGCCAGAAGAACTGCCACGGTTCCGACACCCCGAGGCCCGCCCCCCGCTCGGCCAAGAGGACCAGGGCCGGGGCCATCGCCACGAAGATGCCGGCGAACAGGACGGCGACTTCGGCCATCGGCCCCCAGGAGAACCCGTTCGCCTCCCGCCACGGCCGCGGCGTCTTCCACAGCGACGCCGCCGTCAGCCCGAGCATCAGCAGCTCGCCGGCCGGGAACGGCAGGTGCTTCTTGAACAGCACCACCCCGACCACCCCGAGCAACAGCGGGCCGTTCAGCCACAGCCCCTCGACCCGCAGCGGGGCGTGGGCCGGCACGTCCGGCTCCGGGCCGGTCTCGTGCTCGGACAGGGCCGCCGGGGCCTCGCCCCGGTCGGCCAGCCGGTCCCAGACCACGAAGACCGCGAGGACGAGGCCATTCACCAGGAGCCACTGCGGCCACAGCCCGAGCGTCCACCCGAACGGGACGCCCTGGAGGAACCCGAGGAACAGCGGCGGGTCGCCGAGCGGGGTCAAGAGGCCGCCGGTGTTCCCGACGAGGAAGATGAAGAAGACCGGGACGTGGGCCCGCCGGTTCCGGCGGGCGTTGATCCGCAGGACCGGGCGGACCAGCAACATGCTGGCCCCGGTGGTGCCGATCAGGTTCGCCAGGGCGGCCCCGGACAGGAGCAGCCCGGCGTTCACCGCCGGGGTCGGGGGGAGGTCGCCGCGGAGGACGATCCCGCCGGAGATGGCGTACAGGGCGGTCAGCAGGACGATGAACGAGACGTACCCCTCGACCTCGTGCCACAGGACGGCCGGCCCGCCGGGGACGGTGAACAGGTACGCGGCGACCGGCAGCCCGAGGAGGGCGGCGACGAGGCCCTTGTTCCGGTTCGGGTGCCACCAGTGGCCGGCGACCATCGGCAGGACGGCGACGGCCGCGAGCAGGAGTACGAACGGCAGGGCCGACGCCGGGTGGACCCGGACGGGGGCGTCGGCCGCCCCGGCGGCACCGGCCGAGACGACCAGCCCCGCCGACGCCGCGATGAGCCGCCACGCCATCGAACCCCCCCCGACGAAAATTCCGGACCTCACTGTTTGACAGGGGCGGAACCGGAGTGTACAAGGTATACGGGCGTCCTCTATTCGGCGGGGTGCCCGGTCCCGGCGGTAGGCCGATTCGGCCTGGGTGGCCGGGGCATCGAGGACTCTGCCCCGGCCACCCGAACGGACCGCCGGCCTGACTCGGGGTCGCATCGCCGCCTTGTGGGGCGCCGAGCACGACCGGGTCCGGGCGTGCCGGCGTCGGTTCGGAAGCAACAACCGATTCGCAGGTTACGACCAATTCTTGAGACGAGCACGGCGGTCCGGTCACGCCCGAATCGGGCAAACCCGCACCTCGGTCTGGGTTTACGGCGAATACAAAAATGAGGGGGGGGGGTTATCACCCCCGACCCCCGCTCTGCTCCCATCACTTCCAACTCGGGGTGTCACCATGTCGCCGCTCGAACTCCGCGTCCTGCCGATCGATTCGCTGAAGCCGGCCGGTTATAACCCCCGCAAGGTGGCGGCCCCGGCGTACCGCAAGCTCAAGGCCAGCTTGACCGCCTTCGGCCTGGTCGAGCCGCTGATCTGGAACGAGCGGACCGGCCACGTGGTCGGCGGGCACCTGCGGCTGCGGGCGTTGAAGGAGCTGGGCTACGCCGAGGTGCCGGTGTCGGTGGTCCGGCTGGACGACGCGCGGGAAAAGGCCCTGAACGTGGTGCTGAACAACCTGGACGCCCAGGGCCGGTACGACCCGGGGAAGCTGGCCGACCTGCTGGCCGAGCTGGAGGACCTGCCGGAGCTGCCGCTGACCGGGTTCGACGAGAAGACCCTGGGGACGCTCCGGCTGGTCCCGGCCGGCGACCTGCCGCCGAACGAGCGGGACCCGGACCGGGTGGAGGTGACGCTGGTGACGGACGCCGCCACCTTCGACCGGCTGGCCCCGGCCCTGGACGAGCTGGTCGGCGAGTACGACCTCGTCGCCCACGTCCGGCGGGGATAAAATCCTCGGACCCGCCCGTGCTACGGGCGGGCCTTGCCTCGCACATCACCCCCCCGCCGGAACCCCCTCCATGCGCCGCCTGGTTCTGTCTTCCCTCACACTCACACTCACACTCACACCCTCCGCCGCCGACTGGCCCCAGTTCCGCGGGCCGACCCAGCAGGGGCACGCCGAGACCGGGGCGAACCCGCCGGCCGAGTGGGGGCCGAAGAAGAACGTCGCCTGGCGGACCGAGATTCCGGGGCAGGGGTGGTCGTCGCCGGTGGTGGCCGGCGGGCGGGTGTACCTGACCACGGCCGTCCCGCAGGGCGACGGCCCGAAGCCGGACCAGTCGCTGCGGGCGGTGGCCCTGGACGCCGCGTCGGGGAAGGTGGTGTGGGACGTGGAGGTGTTCCGGCAGGACGGGGCGTCGGCCCCGGGCATCCACTCGAAGAACAGCCACGCCAGCCCGACGCCGGTGGCGGACCGGGACGCCGTGTACGTCCACTTCGGGCACCTGGGGACGGCCCGGCTGAGCGCCAAGGACGGGTCGACGGTGTGGGCGACGCGGGAGCTGCGGTACGCCCCGGTCCACGGGAGCGGCGGGTCGCCGGTGCTGGCCGGCGGCCAGCTCATCTTCAGCATCGACGGGGCCGACCGGCAGGAGGTGGTCGGCCTCGACCCGGGGTCGGGGGCGGTGGCGTGGCGGACGCCCCGGAACGCGAACCCGGTCAAGGCGTTCTCGTTCTGCACCCCGCTGGTCATTACCGTCGACGGCCGGGAGCAGGTGGTCTCGGTCGGCAGCGACGTGGTGATGGGGCTCGACCCGGCCGACGGGAAGGAAATTTGGCGGGCGAAGTTCTCCGGCTACTCGATCGTGCCGCGGCCGGTCTACGCGGCCGGGCTGGTGGTGTTCGGCACCGGGTACGACAACGCGGTCCTGTACGCGGTCCGGCCGGGCGGGACCGGGGACGTGACCGCCACCCACGTCGCCTGGACGAGCAAGAAGGGGGCGCCGCGGAACGCCTCGCCGCTGGCCGTCGGCGACGCCCTGTACACGGTGACGGACGGCGGGCTCTTGACCTGCTTCGACGCCAAGTCCGGGCGGGTCAGGTGGGACGAGGGCCTGGGCGGGGCGTACACGGCGTCGCCGCTGTTCGCCGGCGGGCGGGTCTACCTGCTGTCGGAGGACGGGACCGGGACGGTGTTCGGGCCGGGGGCGGGGTACGACCCGGTGGCGACGAACAAGCTCGGCGAGCGGGTACAAGCCAGCCCGGCGGCCGACGGGGACGCCCTCTACATCCGGACGGCGAAGGCGGTGTACCGGGTCGCAGGGAAGTGAGGTCGTGGCGGGCCGGGGGCGTGA
>JAIEQN010000760.1 GCA_019747685.1 Gemmataceae bacterium | reverse complement strand
CCGGCCCCGGTCCGTATACCGTCGGCTGACCCGCCGCCCGGCCGCCTCCTCGGGACCGCCATGAGCTTCTCGTCCGCCCACCTGTCCTTCGACGACCTGGAGATCGGCCAGGAGTGGACCTCCGGCGGGCGGACCGTCACCGAGGCCGACATCGTCAACTTCGCCGGGTTCAGCGGCGACTTCAACCCGATCCACATCGACCACGAGTTCGCCAGGACCACCCCGTTCCGCCGGCCGATCGCCCACGGGTTCGGGGTGTTCTCCATCGCCAGCGGCCTCGGGGTGATGACCCCGCTCGTCCGCACCCTCGCCCTGCTCCGGGTCCGGTACTGGGACTTCAAGCTCCCGGTGTTCGCCGGGGACACCGTCCGCTGCCTCAGCCGGGTGGTCGAGAAGACCGTCCGCGGCCGCGGCCGGCGGGGCGAGGTGGTCTGGTACCGGGGCGTCCTGAACCAGGACGGGAAGGTCGTCCAGGAGGGCGAGATCGTCACCCTCATCGAGTGCCGGCCGGCCGGCCGCCCCGACCGCGGGGCCGCCGACGAGGCCGACGCCCCGGCCGCCGTCCCCAGCCCGAACGGGGCGGTGTGAGGGGACCAACACTGGCCCGCAGATGACGCAGACTCCGGCGCGGATGAAACCCAGATCAGGACCAATTCTGATTTCCAATCTGCGTCCCTCTGCGTCGGTCGATCTGCGTCATCAGCGGGCCAGTCCTGATGGAGCCTTGACGTGGCCAGAGAGTTCGACGTGTGCGGGCTGGGGAACGCCCTGGTCGACATCCTGCTGGAATTGACCGACGACGAGTTCGGCCCGCTCGGGTTCGAGAAGGGGACGATGCGGCTGGTCGAGCCGGCCGAGCAGAAGGCCCTGCTCGGGCGGTTCGCCGACCACGAGCCGCGGCTGGTCAGCGGCGGGAGCGTGGCCAACTCGGTCATCGGGTGCAGCCAACTCGGCGGCCGGGGCGCCTTCATCGGGTGCGTCGGGGACGACCGGTACGGGCTGCACTACGCCGACGAGTTCCACCGGCTCGGGATCGAGTTCGCCAACCGCCCGCTGGTCGACGAGGCGACCGGCACCTGCGTCAGCATCATCACCCCGGACGCCGAGCGGACGATGCGGACCAGCTTGGCCGTCAGCAGCCACCTGGCCGCCCGGCACGTCCCGGCTGCCACCGTCGCCGCCAGCGAGTGGCTGTTCGTCGAGGGCTACCTGTTCGCCAACCCGCACACCGGCCAGCACGCGGTCAAGGAGGCCTTACGGGCGGCCCGGGCGGCCGGCACCAAGGTCGCCCTGACCTGCTCGGACGCCTTCGTCCCGGAGGCGTTCGCCGAGCCGTTCGCCGCCGCCCTGGCCCAGGCCGACCTCCTGTTCTGCAACGCCACCGAGGCGGCGGCGGTGGCCCGGGTCGCGGACGCGGCCGGGGCGTTCGCCGCCCTCAAGGGGATCGTCCCGAACTGCGTCGTCACCGACGGCCCGAACGGGGCGTTCGTCCGATACGCCGGGGCCGAGCACCACGTCCCCGCCTTCCCCTGCGAGCCGAAGGACCTGACCGGGGCCGGGGACATGTTCGCCGGGGCGTTCCTGTACGGGATCACCCACGACATCCCGCCGGACCGGGCCGCCCGGGCGGCCAACTTCCTGGCCATGAAGGTCATCACCCAGATCGGGGCCCGGCTGCATCACGGGGCCAGGGAGTTCTGGGCCGAGGCCCTGGGGTAGCGACGCATGGCCCGGGTCCGCACCTTCATCGGGGTCGATGTCGGGGACGAGGTCCGGCGGCGGGCCGTCGCCCTCCAGGCCCAGCTCGCCAAGACCGGGGCCGGGGTGAAGTGGGCCGACCCGGGCGGGATGCACGTCACCCTGCTCTTCCTCGGCGACCTCGACGACCGGGACGTGCTGGCCGTCTGTAAGGCCGTCGAAGCCGTCGCGGCGACCGAACCCCCCTTTCCGCTGCGTGTCTCGGGGGTGGGGGCGTTCCCGACCCCGCGGCGGCCGAAGGTGATCTGGGGCGGCGTCACCGACGGGGCCGACCCGCTCCGCCGGCTGGCCGCCGGGCTGTCGGCCAAGATGCTCGACCTGGGGATCGTGGCCCGGGAGGAGCGGGCCTACACCCCGCACCTGACCCTCGGCCGGGTGAAGGGCGAGGCCGACGGGCAGACGCTGGCCCCGGAGCTGCCGAAGCTGTTGGCCTGGGACGGCGGCCGGTGCGTGGTCAACGAGGTGCTGGTGTACAGCAGCGAGCTAAGACGGGACGGCCCGGAGTACGCCGTCCTCGGCCGGGGCGAGCTGGCCCGGCCGGCCGGCTGACCGGCGACCCCCCTTGCGGCCGGGCGGGTCGGCTGGAACAATTCCCCTGCGACGCGCCCGTAGCTCAACTGGATAGAGCCCCCGCCTTCTAAGCGGGTGGTTGCGGGTTCGAGTCCCGCCGGGCGTATTCGGGCCATGACCCCCCCCTCCCCCCCTCTGTTTTTTACGTTTCACGATTCCCTGGGATTTCCAGCGGTTTCGTGCGATTTCCGCATGACCACCCGGTCATGCTCGGCCCGCCGCCGGGGCCCAACCGGATGAGTGGGCGGCGGTTGCGGCCGGCACCGAGCATTGCCGTACCCGGTCATGCTCGGCCCTCCCCCCGCCGCCACCGCCCCGGTGGGCGGAATTGTACACCTGTACCCTACAATCCGGTTGGGGCAAGTCAAATATTTTTTGCCGGCGGGCGGGACCAGCGGCGCCCGACCCGGTTGCCGCGGCGTGGGGCGAACGTCGTCCGGCCGGAAAAATCGGCAAACCCGGGTTGACCACGGCCGGCGTCCCTGCCAGCATGAATTGACCAGCCCACCTCGCCTGCCGTCGCCTGACGCCGTACAACCCGACTCTCACCAGGAAGCTGTCTCATGTCGTCGCGAAGGATTCTGACGGAGACGGTGCGCGCTCGTCGGTCCGCCGGCCCGGACGTCACGAAGGCCCGGCTGTCGGTGACGCAGGCCGAGGACCGGAACGCCCCGAATAGCTTCTTCTCGCCGCTCGACCCACTCGCCGACATCGCCAACCCCACCCCGCCCGCGACGGGCCGAACGCCGGCGGCCGTTGCCGCCCCGTCGGTCATCACGGTCACGGCGCCGAAAGCCCCGACCCCGGCGGAACCGCTCGTACTGCTCCGGCCGCCGGCCGAGCCGACCGCGTCCCCGTCCTCGACGCCCCGCCCGGTCGTCCGGGTCGGCGATCCGTTCCTGACGGACATCCTGTGGGACCCGGGCACGACCCCGCGGCCGGTCTACCTCGGCGGGTTGAGCGAGCCGGCGAAGGAGCCGCGTCGCCCCGGTGGGGACGAGCCGCCCGCGGGTGGCGGGCCGACCGCCGGGGATCGGACGCCGTTTGTCGTGGCCCCGGGTACGGGTTTCGGGTTCGACCCGCGCGGGGCGGCCCCGCTGCCGGGCGGCGGGACCGGGTTCGGCGGCGGGCCGAGCCGGCCGCCGAAGGCGGGTGTGGGCAGCGGGACCGGTGACGGGTACGGGGTGACATCCGGGTCGGGCAGTGGCAGCGGCGCGACCGGCGACCTGGACATCTACGAACCGAACGGGAATTGGTACGCTGAAGAGAAGGAAGAAAACCCGGGCGGTTGGGTGGCGCTGAACAACGACAACGACAACTACAACTTCCACAACGACCCCGACGGCAAAAGCCTCGCGCACGTTTACGACAAGGACGACCCGACCAATGTTAAGGTTCCGAGGGAGAACGACCTGGTCGGGATCAACGTCCACGACACGTCGGCCGGGACGCGGAACGGCGTCCTCTCGCTCCAGTGGACCAGTAGCAAGATCAGGGTGTGGGGAACGGCGGATAAGGACGGCGGCCCGCTCACCAGCGGCGTCGCCCTCGCCCTGGGCGGGGACTTCGACTTCTACGTCGAGGGGGTCAGCCCCAGCACGGCCAGCACGGCCGAACAGATCAAGCTCCTCTGGACGCCCAACGGGAGCCCGGGGTCCCAGCTCGTGGACGCGGTGAACTTCACCGTGTACGAGGTGAACGGGGTGATGAACGTCCCGGGCTACTCCGAGTACGCCTACACGGTCCGGACGCCGGACGCCCGCGGCTCATCGATCAGCGTGCTGAGCGGCGGGCAGAACAAGGCGACCACCACCGACCCGACCACCTTCACGACAGCCCGCAAGATTCTGTGGGACGGTGGTCCGGTCCTGGGGACCTACCGGGTCACCCCGGTCGCCGGGGAGCCGTTCTACGTGGACCGCGAGGTCAACGTCGTCAAGGTCGATCTGGAAAGCGTCGCCGGGGCGAACAACCAGCTCGACTACAAGAACCCGCCGTACCAGCCGACGGGGGCCGCGGACCCGGACTCGACGCCCCCCGGCACCCCGCCGCCGCGGTGGGAAACCGGCAAGCGGGCCATCCTGTCGGCGAAGTTCACGACCCAACCCTACGCGGTGAAGTCGACGCTCCGAGTCAACCGCATCGAAGGTCCGGTGGTCGTCGGTGAGTCGAAGATGCGTGGGGTGCGGTTCATCGACGTGGGGATGATCCAAAACGCCCGATTTACCGAGAAGCGGGGCGTCTTCGGGTTCACCCCGACCCGGTACTCGATCTCCTCCCTCGAGTACACACCCGGTACGGGTCCGGAGTATTACGTCGATACCAGGAACAAGCCTTTTATACAGGTGTCCGAGTTCCCGTACTACAGCAGCGGCACCGACCCGGTGACCAGCCTCCCGGGGCTAGTCCGCCCCGGCATCGACCCGGCGGCCGGGGCCCCCATCCTCAACACGGTCCTGAGCATCGCCGACCGTCCGTATCTGTACGCCACCGGTTCGTTGTCCATGACCTTCGGCGGGGTCACGAAGCCGGTCAGCCAATTCAAGCTGGTGTTCGACTCCAACCTGTACATGGCCGTCCGGACGCGTGACACCGGGCCTGGGTCTGCTGACCGGGTCTTCACCCAGCGTGGGAAGGCGACCTGGAAGTTCGACGGGAGCGGGAGCGTGGATGCGACCGGGAAGTGGGATGACAGTAAGGCCGGGAATTCCGGTAACGGTAGTTTCTCGCTCGTGACCGACGGATCAGTGGTTCCGGCCACGACCGGCGGCGAGATCAACTCTACGCTCCCGGGGGAGACGTGGACCGAGGGAGGCTGAGGGCGTATGCACTCGGACCCGCGACCACCCCGTACAACCGACTCGAGGTGGTCAGAGAGGTGATTTATGGCCGTACCACCCTGTGCCGTCCTGGTCGTCTTTGGGCTGCTCCCGGTGGTGTCCGATCCGCCGCCGGCCGCGGGCGGGCCGCCCGTCCCGGTGCCCACCCTGGTCCGGGGGAAGGTGACGGCGGTCGGCCCGGACCAGGTGGGGGCCGACCCCGGCAGCCGGTCCCATGTGGCCACGATCGAGGTGGTCCACGTGTACGCCGGCGACAAGGGGCTGGTGGGCAAGACGTTCACGGACTCCTGGGCCACCCAATCGGGCGCCGGGAGCGGCGCGAACGCCCCATTCAAGGTCGGGGAGGTCGCACTTTGGTGCGTGGCGGCGACCGGTCCCGAAGGCCGGCTGGCCACATCCTACTTCCCCGGTCATCCATTCTTCGTGCGGTCCCGCGAGGGGTCTCCCCGGCACGCCCGGCACAAAGCCCTGGCCGAGGCGATGGAGGGGTACGCGGCCGCCAAGCCAGGGGAGCGGCTCGGGGTGGTCCAAAAGCTCGCCGCCGACCGCACGCCCGAGGTGGCAGCCTGGGCGGTCCGCACGATCGGCGAGTATGAGAACCCCGAGGCTGTGAAGCCCTTGTACGATCTGGCGGTCAAGCCCGACCTTCCCTGCCTGGTCCAGATCGCCCTGGATGAAGTCCTCTGCGGACGAGACCCCGAGGGGTGGACCGGCTCGAAGGAGCAGGAGAAGTTGCTCCGCGGCTGGGTCGCGGGCAAGGCCGACGAGTACGAGGCGGTGCAAATCCTCAGCCGGCTGGACTCGGCCACCCAGCACCAGGAGGCACCCGCCAAGCTGACCATCGAGTTGACCGGGCGGGCCTCGGCCAACGAGGGGTGGCCGCGGGAGGCCCGACTGGAGGCGGTCTGGCGGGTCGGGCTGCTCGGCCATTGGGCGGCGGACGACGACCCGGCGTTCGACTGGCTCCTCGGCCAGGTGCGGTCTAACCCCGATATCGAGTTCCGCCGGAAGGCCGCCAACGTCATCGGCCGACTGTCGCACTTCCCGGCCCGCGTGGAAGCGTTGGAGAAGCAATTGGCCGTCGAGCAAGACGAGAAGGTGGCAACGGGCCTGCGGGAGTCGATCCAGATCGGTAAGAAGCGAGAGTAGCGGGACGCCGCGCCTCGCCACCAACTACCCTCACCCGCCCATGTCCCGGTGTGTCGTCTTGGTGCCGGTCGGGTCGCACATCGACCCGGGGTGCGAGGCCGGGTTGCAGGAACTCGAGCGCCGCGGGTACGCCGTCCGCCGGGTGTACGGGTACTCCCAGATCGACGTCGGCCGCAACCAACTGGCCACCGACGCCCTGGCCGACGGGTTCGACGAACTCGCCTGGGTCGACTCCGACGTCGTCTTCCGCCCCGACGACCTCGACCGCCTCCGCTCCCACGACCTCCCGTTCGTCTGCGGCCTGTACCCCAAGAAGGGGCCGCGGGAGTTCGCCTGCGCCTTCCTCCCCGGCACCGCCGCCGTCGCCTTCGGCACGGCCGGCGGGCTGACCGAGGTGCGGTACTGCGGGTTCGGGTTCGTCCTCACCCGCCGGGAGGTGTACGACACCGTCCGCGACCGGCTCCGGCTGCCGACCCTCAACCAGCGGTTCCCCAAGCCGCTCGTCCCGTACTTCGCCCCGCTCGCGGTCACCGACGGCGACGGCGGCTGGTATCTCGGCGAGGACTACGCCTTCTGCGAGCGGGCCCGGCAGGCCGGGTTCCGCGTCATGGCCGACACCGCCGTCCGGCTGTGGCACGTCGGGGCCTACCGGTACGGGTGGGAGGACGCCGGCCGCACCCCCGACCGGTACGCCGACTACGTTTTCCACCTCCCGCCCGACCCGCCGGGGTCGGCCTGACCGAGCGGATGTCAACCCGGCCCGACCTCGGCCGGTGACGGCCCGGGATTTTCCGCGGGACGGCCCGCACCCGGCCGGGTACACTCGGCAACATCCGCCCGACCGTTTCCCCGCAGGAGTCCGACCGATGCGCGCCCTGTTCTCCGTCGCCCTGGCCGGCCTGATCGCCGCCGCGGCCGCCGCCGGCCCGAAGGACGACCCGCCGGCCAAGGCCGGCAAGAAGGCCGGGCCGTCCCTCAAGGCCGGGGACCCGGCCCCGCCGTTCAAGGCCGACGCCTTCCTCCAGGGCGGCCCGGTCGCCGCCCTGGAGCCGGGCAAGGTGTACGTGGTCGAGTTCTGGGCGACCTGGTGCGGGCCGTGCATCGCCATGATGCCCCACCTGGCCGACCTGGCCGAGGAGTACAAGCCGAAGGGCGTCACCGTCGTCGGGTTCAGCAGCAAGGCCCAGGACCAGAAGGACAAGGCCGAGAAGTTCGTGGCCAAGCGGGGGCCGAAGCTCGGGTACACGTTCGCCTGGGGCGACGACAGCAAGACCCACGAGGCCTGGATGCAGGCGGCCGGGCAGAACGGCATCCCGTGCTCGTTCGTGGTCGGCAAGGACGGGAAGATCGCCTACATCGGCCACCCGATGTTCCTCGACGCGGTCCTGCCGAAGGTGCTGGACGGGACGTGGGACCCGGCCAAGGGGGCGGAGGCGGTGGCGGCGATGGAGAAGGACTTCGGCAAGGCTTACGAGGCGACCCGGCAGAAGGACCCGGCGGCCGGGCTGAAGGCGTTCGAGGCGGTGATGGCCGCCCGGCCCGAGTTCGCCGGCGTCCCGTACCTGCTCTCGCCGCGGCTGGAGCTGCTGGTCAAGGCCGAGCGGTTCGAGGACGCCCGGAAGGTGGCCGAGGAGGCGGTGGCCAGGGCCGGCAAGCGGGACGACACGTTCGCCCTCCAGACGGTCCGGGCGGCGATGCTGTCCGACGCGGCCAAGGCCGACCCCGGGCTGGTGAAGGTGGCGGTCAAGGCGAGCGAGGCCGGCCGGGAGCTGGCCGGGCCGGCCGACGCCGGGGCGGCCGTCCGGCTGGCCGAGGCGTACGCGGCGGCCGGGGACGCCCGGGCCAAGACGACCGCGGCCGAGGCCCTGAAGCTGGCCGAGAAGGCGGTGACCGGGGAGAAGGACTGGCAGGGGCACCTGCTGGTGGCGGCCGCCCAGGACGCGGCCGGGGACAAGGCCCAGGCGAAGGCGGCGGCCGAGAAGGCGCTGGCCGCGGCCGGCAAGCAGCGGGGGCTGAAGGAGTACGTGGCCGAGCAGGCCAAGAAGTACGGGGCCGAGCCGCCGCCGGCCGCCGACGGGCCGAGCGCCGTCGCCCTGCTCGACGCCGGGCTGGCCCGGGCGAAGAAGGAGGGCAAGGTGGTGTTCCTGGACTTCGCGGCCGAGTGGTGCGGGTGGTGCAAGTTCCTCGACCAGTACCACGCCCGGCCGGGGGTGGCCGGGGTCCTGAACGAGCACCTGGTGTTCGTCAAGGTGGACGTGGACGAGCACGCCGGCGGGAAGGACCTGTACGCCAAGTACGCCCCGAGCCCGAACGAGGGCATCCCGATGTGGGTCCTCCTGTCGGCCGACGGGAAGGTGCTGGCCGACTCGTTCACCGAGAAGGACGGGAAGAAGCAGAACGTCGGGTTCCCGGCCGAGCCGGACGAGCTGGCCCACTACGCCAAGGCCCTGCGGGCGGCCGTCCCGGCCCTGACCGAGGCCCAGGTCGAGAAGCTCGTCGGCGAGCTGAAGGACACCCGGCCGAAGCCGAAGGACGGGGACAAGTAGGGCGGGAATGAGGCGATGCACAGGCAGGAATGCCCGTGCCACCAGATGACCAGCACAGGCCGGGAGGCCTGTGCCACCAGTTAGCTTGGTGGCACAGGCCTCCCGGCCTGTGCTGCTCAGGTCCCGGCCCGGCTACCAGTACGGGCGGAAGCCCCCGTCGGCGTCCGTCCACCCGGCCACCCCGAACACGTCGCCGTCGTCCCCGGATGTGGCGTCCGGGGCGGCGGGCCCCCGGAACAGGGCGGCCAGCTCGGCCAGC
>JAIEQN010001124.1 GCA_019747685.1 Gemmataceae bacterium | reverse complement strand
GGCACCCCCTGCCGCTGGAGGGCCGAGAACAGCTCGTGCCCCTGGCCGATCGGGCAGCGGAAGTCCAGGTCGTTGTGGACCACCAGCATCGGCACCTTGTACTTCCCCAGGTTCCCGGCCTTGGCGTGCGGCGAGTACTCCCGGTACTTGCCGGGGATCTCCCACGGCAGGCCGCCGTGCTCGAACTCGTCGAACCACAGCTCATCGGTCGTGCCCCACATGCTCTCGAAGTTCCAGACCGAGCAGTGGCTGATGAGGCACTTGAACCGCTTGGCGATGTCGTTGACCGCGAACCAGTCCATCATGTACCCGCCGAAGCTGGCCCCGGCCGCCCCGATCCGGTCCTTGTCCACGTAGGGCAGGGCCTCGACGTAATCCAGGCCGGCCACGAGGTCGCGGTAGCACTTGCCGCCCCAGTCGCCGCTGATCTCGTCCACGAACTTCTGGCCGAACCCGGTCGAACCCCGCGGGTTGGGCAGGGCGACGACGTACCCCTGGGCGGCCCACAGCTCGGGGTTCCACCGCCAACTCCAGCCGTCCTCCCAGGCCGACTGCGGCCCGCCGTGGACCAGGTACGCCACCGGCCACTTCTTGGCCGGGTCGAACCCCGGCGGCTTGAGCACCCACATCTGCATCTCGCCGCCCTCGACCTTCACCTTCACCGACTCCGGCCGGGGCAGGTCGAGTTCGGCCAGCAGGGCGTCGTTGGCGTGGCTCACCGTCGCCCGCGTCATCCCCGGGCCGGTCCAGTTCAGCACCCCGACCTCGGCCGGGGCGGACATGGCGGCGTGGCTGAACGCGGCCATCCGGCCGACCGCCGAAAACGTGACCGAACTCGCCGACCCCTCCTTCAACGGCTCCCGCCGGAACAGCCGCCCGTCGGCCGTGACGTAGTGGATGAAGCTCCGGCCGTCGGCGTCGGCGACGAAGGCGAGGCCGTCGTGACCCTGCCAGGCGAACTCGCTCGCCGACACCTCGGGCTTGAACGCCGGCTTGCCGTCCGGCCCGTGGACCATCATGACATCCGTCGGGCACGCCGGCTTGCCGACGAACGTCCCGTCCGGCCTGCAATCGACGACCAGGATGTCCCACTCGTCCGCCTCGTACCCGGGCTTCTTCTGGGCTCGCCACGCCAACCTCTTGCCGTCGGGCGAGAACTTCGGCCCGCTGTCGGCCGCCGGGTTGTCCTTCGTCAGCGTCTCCCACTCCGGCGAGGTGTTCGTCACGCCGACGCGGCAGAGGTCGTAGTTGGTGCTCCAGGCCTCGTCCTTGGCCGGGACGGCGGTGAAGACGAGGTACTTGCCGTCCGGCGAGAAGGCGAAGTCGTCGCCGCTGGAGAACGTCGTGCTGGTCGGGTAGGCGTCGCGGTCGCCCGGGGTCACGTCGCGGACGTTCTTGCCGTCGGCGTCGCAGACGAACAGGTGCTGCCGCTTGTCCCCGACGTACTCGACCCAGTGCCGGTAGAACAGCTTGGTAAACACCTTCGCCTTGACCGGGTTCTTCTCGGCCGCCTCGTCCTTCTCCTTGTTCAGCTTGTCGCTCTCGGCGAACGGCTTGCCGCTGAACTCCGGGTAGACGGCCGAGACGAACGCCACGTTCTTTCCGTCCGGCGACCAGATGCCGTTGCCGGCCCCGGTGCTGATGTTCGTCAACTGCGTGACCTGGCCGTCTTCCAGGACGAAGAGCTGGTTATTCCCGCCGGCCCGGTTCGACTCGAACAGAATCTTCTTCCCGTCCGGCGAGTACCGCGGGTTGGTGTCCTTCTTCCCGTCCGGGAACGTCGCCTGCTTCGGCGGGGTCTTCCCGTCGGCCGCGGCCACCCACAGGGCGGTGCTGGTCTTGTTCCCCTCCAGGTCCACCGTCGTCACCTGATAGACGACCTCCTTCCCGTCCGGGCTGATCTGCGGGGCGGCCACCCGCTTGAACTTGAACAGGTCGTCGACGGCCATCGGCCGCTTGTCGGCCGCGACGGCGGGGACGGCGAGCGCCGCGGCGAACACGGCCGCGACGGCGAGGCGGAGGCAGCTCATGGGTCGTCCGTGTGGGTGGCGGGAATCCCGACCCGGGGTTTTACCCCGGGCTATGCTGTCCGACCCCTTCAGGGTCGGGGTTATCTTGGCAGCCTGAAGGGCTGCGACAACGTAGCCCGGGGTGAAACCCCGGGTTCCCCGTCAGCGGCTCGCCTTGAGGAACGCCACCAAATCCGCCAGGTCCTGCGGCGTCAACTGTTGGTCCAGGCCGGCCGGCATGACCGACACTGTCCCCGGGCTGATCGACTCGACATCCGCCCGGGCGACCCGCTCCTCCTTGTCGGCCGCCACCGCCAGGACGATCTCGTCCGGGGCGTCTTTCGTCAGGACGCCGCTCAGGGCCCGGCCGTCGGCGGTGACCACCCGGACCGGCTCGTAGCTCCGCACGAAGCTGGCCGACGGGAAGACGATGGCCTCGAGCAGGTCCCGATCGGACCGGGTGCCGCCGACCCGGGTGAGGTCCGGGCCGACCTTCCCGCCGACGTACCCCATCTGGTGGCAGGCGATGCACTGGGCCTTCGCCCCGTTGAACACCACCTGGCCCCGGCGGATGTCGCCGGCCGGGAGCTCCCTGAGGAGCCGGTCGAGCTTGGCCGTCTCGTCCTTGCGGGCCTCGGCCAGCAGGGCGTACAGCTTCTCGGCCTCGGCATTCACCGCCGGCGGGTACTTGTCGAGGATCGGCTTGACCTGCTCGGCCCGGATCGAGCCGCGGACGGCCGGGTCGGACAGGGCGGCGACCAGGGCCAGCCCGGCCTTCTCGTCGGCCGACCGCTCGAACACCGGCAGGAGCTTCGGCCGGTCGAGCGGCCCGGCCGCTTTCAGGGCGGCCGCGACCCGGACGAGTTGATCGGGGGTGAGAGCGGCCCGGGCGAGGATGTCGAAGGCGGCCGCCCGGACGGCCCCGTCGTCCCTCACCCACTCGGGCGAGTCGGGGCCGACGTACCCGACGAGCCGATCGACCTCGGCGTCCGACCGGGGGCCGGGCGGGGCCAGGCCGTCGACCAGCAGCCGGGCCCGGGCGATCATGGTCGGGGGACCGTCCCACACACCGGCCAGCCGGTCGAAGTTCGACCGCACCGCCCGGTACTGCTCGGCGGTCGGCGGGCACGCCCGGAGGACTTGGAGCGGGTCGACCGACCCGTCGGGGACGGCGATCATGATCTCGCGGAGGCCCGACACCCACGCCTCCGGCAGCTTCTTCGCCCCCGACCGGGCCATCGCCCGGAGTACAGGCCGGGCGGCGTCGGCGGACTTGGCCGCCTCCAGGGCCTCGCCCATCACCTTCTGGACGGCCGGGTTCGTCCCGAACTTGGCCAGGCGGGCGACGAGTTCGTCCCGCCGCTCCGGGGTGAGGGCATCGGCCTGCTGCAACTGACCGGCAAAGTACCCGGCCAGCTTGCCGCCCCAGTCCGGGTGCCGGCCGGCGACCCACCAGGCGGTCTCCCGCAGGGCCGGGTCGGTCCCGTCGAGCTCGGCCAGCACCGCCTTCGCGCCGAGCTTCCCATCCGGCATGGCATCGAGCGCGGCCAGGGCCGCCCGCCGGACGCGGGTGGGGGCGTGGGCCAGCCCGTCGGCCGTCCCCTTCGGGTCGCCGATCTCGATCAGGGCGTAAGTCAGCGAGTGGTCGAGAACCCGGTCGTTCGACTCGTCCGCCAGGGCCTTGAGCAGGTCCGGAACGACGGCCTTGTCGCCGATCCGCCCGAGGGCTTCGGCGGCCGCCCGGCGGGTGTGTCGGTCCGGGTGGGCGAGGAGCGGGCGGAGTCCGGCAACCGCCTCCCGATCCCGGCGGAGGGCGACGGCGTGAACCGCGGTGAGCCGGACGGCCGGGTCGGCGTCCACCAAGCGGTCGCGCACGGCGGCTCGGGCAGGTGGCGTGTCGATCCGGGCCAGCACCCGCATCGCCGGCGCCCGCCAGCTCGGATCGCCGTTCAAGTCGCCGATGGTCCGGTTGTACGGGATGAACCGGGCCGGGTCGCCCGGTCGGCCCGCGAGGACCTCGATCGCCCGCCGGAGGACGGCCGGCCGGGTCCGGCCGAGGGCGTTCAAGTCCTCCAAGTCGTTGATCTCGCCCCAGTGGACCCTCAGCCCCCACGGGTCATCGACGCCGTGCCGGCCGACCTTCTTCACCCGGTAGATGGCCCCGGTCACGTCCGGCTTGACGAGCTGCGACGTGGGGCAGCACAGCTTGTACCAGCCGCCGGTGTCGACGATCAGCAAGGAGCCGTCGGCGTCCTCGATCACGTCCGTCGGGTGGAAGTCGAGGTTGTCCGAGACCACGAAGTCGGAGTCCTTCGTCACGAACGTCGCCCCGGACGGCACCAGGATGTGCCGGCTGACCTTCCGCAGGTTGAACTGGCAGGCGAACAGGTTGTCCGTGTAGTCCGGGCCGAACTGGTCGCTCTCGTAGCGGTGCAACCCGCACGGGGCGGCCGGCCCCATGTGGGTCAGCACCGGCATCAGGGTCGGGGCCGTCCACGGGTGCTCGTAGACGGGGTCGTGGTCCTTCCCGTACACCCCGCCGTAGACGGCGTGGACCAGCCCGTCCCGTTGCCCGTTCCCCGGGTGCTGGAAGAAGGTGGTCGTGAAGATGCGCTCGCCGCCGGGGGTGAAGACGACATCGACCGGGTTGTCCATCCCGCCGGTCATCACCGGCTCGATGCCGGTGCCGTCGGGCTTGGCCCGGAAGATGTGGGCGGCCCGGGTGCCGAGCTTCTTGCCGTTCGGCAGGACGTACTCCTGCTTGGCGAACGCCCCCTTGCACCAGTACACCATGCCGTCCGGTCCGGCGTAGGGACCGTGCAGGTCGTTGGCGCAGCCGGTCAGCGTCTTCCCGTCGAACCAGACCTCTTCCTTGTCGGCGGTTCCGTCGTCGTTCGTGTCGGTGAACTTCAGGATTTGCGGCGGGGCACCGACGTACAGCGAACCGTCCAACCACATGGCCCCTTCCGGGAACATCACGTTCTTGACGTAGACCGTGGACTTGTCGAACCGGCCGTCGCCGTCGGTGTCTTCCAGCCGCATGATCCGGTGCGGCTTGGTCTTCACCTGCTCGTTGACGTTGGCGTTCGACCCGGACGAGTCGCAGACGTAGAGCCGGCCCTTCTCGTCGAACGCGGCGACGATCGGCCGGGCGGCCAGGTCCGGCCCGGCGGCCAGCTCGATGGTGAACCCGTCGGGCAGGGTGAAGGCGTGGCCGTTGAGCTTGACTTGGTGGAACCCGGCGGGCGGCGGGGCGGGGGCGGCTTGGTCCGGGCGAGCGGGGGGCGTCAGCCCTCTGTTGTTCGGGTCGTCACCCCGACTCATCGGGGCCACAAGGAGCAGCGGGACGAGCATCAGAACGCGGACCACGGCCGGCACCTCCGCGGGAGGGGCGGAACGTGGTTCAGTATCCGGATTTCAGCGGCCGGGACCAATGACCGAAAAGCCGCCGGTCGGTCTGACGATTTTTCTTACGATAGAATGGATTGGTTCGGGCGTGGGGTGTGCGAGTCGACCGGAACCAATGGTCCGGGTGTGAACATGCTCAGCGGCGGAACCGGCGGGGCCGGGTCGGCGGCTCGGGCGGGGGCGGGACGACGACGCCGGCCACGGGCGGCCGGTCGCGGCCGCGGGCGGCCACGCCGAGGATTGGGGTCCACAGGGCCGGCGGGTCCCACCCGCCGGCCAAGGGCGGGTGGCGGTTGACGTAGGGGTTGAGGGCCCGGTCGAAGAACAGGTCGCGGGGGTAGGTGGCCGACGGGCGGGCGACGGCGGGGTCGACGGCCCCGGCGGCGACCAGGGCTTCGAGGATGGCCTCGGAGCAGAAGAACCGGCGGCCCGGCCCGCGGGACCGGCCGAGGTGGGAGGTCCGGAACAGCCCGCGGTGGCTGAACGGGGTGAGCTGGACGGTGATGCCGAGGACGCTGTACCGGGTGCCGTCGGCGGCACAGGCGAAGGCGGTCAGCCCGGCGTCCTGGTCGGCCGAGAGCGGTCGGCAGAGCCGCCGGACCCAGACGGTGCCGGGGTAGTGGCTCAGCCGGTAGTCGAGCGGGACCACCCGCGTCCATAAGGACTCGTTGAACCCGGCTTCGAGCAGCCCGAGCGACCCGTCCGGCCGGCGGACGACCACCCCGCCGTGGCCGGGGGCGCCGGTCAGGGCCAGGGCGTACAGCAGCCGCGACCGCGGGATCGGGTCGCTCATCAGGATGACATCGCCGGGCTGCGGGTCGTACCGCCGGGCCGGGTAGCGGGGGACCTTGTCCAGGTCCCGGGCCGGGGCGTAGGCGTACCCGAACGGGGCGTCGGCCGGGACGGCGACCGGCGGCAGCGGCTTGGAATGGAACGGCCCGGCGGGGGCCAGGGCCAGTGTGAGCAGTAAGCTGGACGACATCGACCGGTCACTCCGCGGCCCCGGGTCGGGCGGGTGGCACTGGAGTTTATGGCCGGCCGGCCGGCACTGTGGAAGACCCGGCGGGTCGATCCGGGCGTACCGACCGAAGATCGGCTCGCCCAAAGCACCCACCCGGCAGGGGCCGCACGACCGGCATTACCGCCGCCGGGGCGAGACGAATTGCGTCACGTCGAGGCCGTCCCGGCCGAGGTGGGCGTCGAGCGGCTCGACCCGCCCGCCGCGTGCCCGCACCCCGTCCAGGGCCTTCCGCAGCTCGGCCCACCAGATCGTCGCCAGGGCGTCCGGGTTGGCCTTGCGGAGTTCCCGGTAGGCGGCGAGCTGGGCCAGGAAGTCGTCGGCCTCGGCCCGGGCCTGGCGGAGCTGGCCGGCCCGGGACACGTCCGCCTCCTGGTCGGACCGATACCGCTGGGCGTCGGCCTGCCGCAGCCGCTGGTCGGCCTCCTGCCGGGCCTGGTACTCCTTGGTGCGGATGCCGGTCTGGGCTTGGGTGACCTGCTCGAACGCGGCCCGGACCTCGTCCGGCGGGGCGAGGGTGGCGACCGCCGCCCGCTGCACCCGGACCCCGAGCCGCAGCGGGGCCAGCCGGCCGGGCAGCCGGTCCATCAGCCACGCGGGCAGAGCCGCATTACCGGTGAGTAGCACCTCGTCGACGCCCCGGCCGGCGGCCCACTCGGCGGCCGCCGCCTCGGCCTCCCGGGTCAGGGCCGCGTCCACCTGGTCGCGGTTGACCACGAAGTCGTCCAGGTCCGCGTCGGCCTCGCCGATGGCGTAGTCGAGTACGAGGCCGACGTTGACGAGGTTCTGGTCGCCGGTGAGCAACTGACCCGGCGGTGTGCCCGGGGCGTCGAAGGCCGTCTCCGGGTCGTACCCGGCCCGGAGCTGCCGGACCGTCCGGACCGGGACGCGATCGACCCGGTCGACGCCCCACGGCAGCCCGACCCACAGGCCCGGCCCGGGCCGGGCCACGACCTCCCCGAACCGGCGGACGACGGCCCGCTCCTCCGGCCGGACCTGGGCCACCCCGGTCAGCAGGTAGAGGGCGACGGCGGCCAACAGCAGGTAGCGGAGGCGGGGCATGATGGTCGGCGCTACCGGGGGGCGGCCGCACCGTTCGGCTCCTTGGCCGGCGGCCCGCGGAGCAGGTCGAACAAGGGATGCCGGGTCGAGATGAGCAGCACGTCGCGGGTGTCGGCGACCATCGCCTGGAAGGCCTGGAGCTTCTCCACGAACGCGGCGAACTCCGGGTCGTGGGCGTAGGCCGCCCCGCGGACCCGGGCGGCCTCGGCCCGGGCCTCCCCCTCGATCCGGGTCTTCCGGGCCGCCGCGTCGTCCTCCGTCCGCCTCGCCGCGGCCGCCGCGTCCGTCGTAATCCTTGCCGCCCGCTGCCGGCCGTCGCTCTCGTAGTCGGCCACCTTCCGGGCCCGCTCGCTGCGGATGCGTTCCGCGATGCTACCGCGAACGGCTTCGGGGTAGGCGAACCGCCGCACCCGCACGTCCACCACCTCGATCCCGTACTCGGCCAGGGCCTTCGCCCGCAGTCCGTCCGGCGACCCGTCGTCCCCCAACAGCCGCCGGCGGACCCGCTCGGCCCGGGCGTCGAGTGCCGCCAGGTCGGCGGCCCGGATGACCGCGTCCCCGGCCCCGGCGACGGCCGCCAGCCCGGCCACCGCCGCCAGCCCCCCCTCGGCGTCCGGCACGCTGACCAGGTCGTCCAGCGGCATGGTGCTGACCGCCGCCGCCAGCCGGCCGTTGACCAGCGGGGCCAGAATCTTCCGGGCCTGCTCCGGCGTCCGCACCACCTTCACGAACCGGTCGGCGGCGGCCGCGTCGGGAATCCGCCAGGTCACGAACGCATCGACCGCCAGCGTCTTGTCCACCGTCCGGTTGACCGGATCGCGGGTCAAGGACTCGACGGCCGGCAGGTCGAACGCCTGCACCCGGCGGTCCAGCCGCAGGACGCTGTCGACCGGCCACGGGGCCTTCAGCTTCAGCCCGGCGGCGGTCCGGCCGTCGTACACGGCCACCGGCTCGCCGAACCGGGTGACGTAGACGAACTCGGCGTAGTCGACCGTGTACAGGGTGGTCCGCAGCCACAGCACCAGCGCGACCGCGGCGGCGATCAGCAGGCCACGCCTCATCGGCGGCTCCGGGGGTGGGGCACCGGCCGGTTCAGTCTACCGCGGCCGCCCCGGGCCGTCACTCGCACCGGCCTCATTGGTTCCAGCCCGGACACACACCCCGCGCCGGACGAATCGGTTTGCGGGCCGACGAATCCCATTCGGCCGGAGGAATTAGGATGAGATCGACACCGGCCGGTGCATCACCCCCGACCCGGACCCGGGTCGGCCCAGCCGCCGGCCAGGCCCCAGCCCCGGCGGACCCACCGGGCCAGCAGTTCCGTCCGCCCCTCGACCCCGAAGTGCCGGTACACCCGCTTGGTGTACTCGTTCACCGTGTGCCGGCTGAGCCCGAGCTTGGCCGCGATCTGTTTGTCCCCCTCGCCCTCCAGCAGGCACCGGAGGACCTGCCGGCACCGCGGCGGGGGGACCGACGGGCCCGGGTCGGCGAACCGGGCCAGCGGCCCCCCGACCAGCGACCCGACGGCGGCGCACACCGCCTGCACGATCGCCGTCGCGCGGGGGGTGAAGTCGGGCCGGGCGGCCGCCCGGCCCAGGCCCGCCCCGGCCCCC
>JAIEQN010000652.1 GCA_019747685.1 Gemmataceae bacterium | reverse complement strand
TCTTCTACCCGAAGGCCCTGACCAAGGGCTGCACGGTCGAGTCGTGCGGGTTCCGGGACCTGGCCAAGGAGTTCCCGAAGGACGCCGTCCTCCTCGGGGCCAGCGCCGACGACAAGGCCCTCCAGGAGAAGTTCATCGAGGCCCACAACCTGCCGTTCCCGCTCCTGTGCGACACCGACCTGAAGCTGACCCGGGAGTTGGGCGCCCTGGCGGCCAACGGGAAGATGTCCCAGCGGGTGACGTTCGTGGTCGGCAAGGACGGGACGATCGCCAAGGTGTACGACAAGGTCGACCCGGCCAAGCACCCCAAGGAGGTGCTGGACCTGGTCAAGGGGTTGACCAAGTAGCCGGCCGGAGGCGGTGATGCGCTGCCCCCGCTGCCACGGCACCCACGTCGTCCCGGAGGCCGGCCGCCCGGTCCCGTGCCCCGAGTGCGGCGGGGCCGGCGAACTCCACTGTTGCGACGGACTCCAGGAGCAGCCCGATCAGGAGTCAGGAGTCAGGAGTCAGGAGTCAGGAGTCAGAAGACACCGGCTTTTCTGACTCCTGACTCCTGACTCCTGGTTTGGCCTTGCACCGCCGTCGCGGCCGGCCCATAATCCAGCTTCGCCCACCCCGAACATGGAGGTTCCGGGTCATGATCGTGACGAACACCTCGCTGTTTCCCCCGGTCGAAAGCCCGCCGATCGACGCCGCCGAGGCCCGGTGGGCGGCCGACGAGTTGGCCAGCCTGATGCGGCGGCTCGGCCCGGACTCGCCGGTGACGATGGTGCTGCGGCAGGCCCGGCGGGAGGTCGCCAGCCTGGCCGCCAGCCCGTCGGCCGTGGTCGGCCCGTTCCGGGCGGCGGCCTGACGGCGGGCGGGGGCACGGTCCGTAGGGTGTGTCGAGCCGGCCGCCGGCCGGCGATGCGGTGGACCAGCGTCCGGACACCGGCCGCGGACAGCACCCCACTGACGTGCAACTCGGCCAGCCCGGCCAGGTGCGGCGACCCGGCCAGGATTTCGAGCCGGGCCACGTCGCCGCCCGGCGGGAACGGCCCGGCCACCCCGCCGCTGATGTCCGGCTCGAACTCCAGTTCGACCTCCAGGGCGGCCAACCCGTTCAGCCGGCCGGCCGTGACCAGGGCCAACGCCGTCCCCTCGTCCGGGAGCGGCATTGCCAGCCGCCGCAGCCGCGGGGCGGCGACCGAGGTGGCGACCCAGACGACCTCCCGGACCAGCGACGCCGGCGGGTCCGTCGTGTCCAGCCGGAACTCGCTGAGCCCGCCCAGGTGCGGCGACGATAAGACCAACGGGATCACCGACCCCGGGTCGCGGAGAGTGAGCCGGGACACGCCGGCAAGGTGGGGGCCGTCGAGCAGGCCCCAGTCCGCCGCCGCGAGTTCGGACAGCCGCAGCTCCCCGAGGGGAATGACCTCGGCCCACCGCCGGACGACCCCGGCGGATTCCACGTGCGCCAACCGACCGAACGCCAGCCGCCCCGGAAACCCGCGGAAGAACTCGCCGCCGCATTCGCCCAGCTCGGTCGGGGGAAACTCCCGGGCCAGGCGGTACATCTGGTAGTAAATCCCGCAGTGCGCGACTTCGACCGGCCACCCGGCGGCCCGGCCGGTGACGGCGTTGTACGGCCACCCGGGGGACCTACCGACCACCCGCCGGGCCAGCCGCCCGAGCCGGGTCGGTCGTGGCCGCTCCGGCAGGGGTAGCCCGACCGCCTCGCAGACCACGCCCCACCAGTCGATCCAGTGTTCCGCGAAGAGGGGCTCGGCCCGGGCCTCGAGTTCCGCCCGGCGGTTCGAGTCGGGGTGAAGGCGTTCGGCCTCGACCTGGTAGCGAATGAACGCACCCCGATCGCTCCGGCCGGCGTCCTCCAGCCAGTCGGCGTAGACCAGCCGGGGCGTGTCGTCGGCCGGGGCGGCGACCACGGCCGCCAGCAACGCCCGTTCGTCGTCTGACATCGGGTTCAGCCCGGTCGGCCCGTCGTTCGTTGGTCCGACCAACTGTATTGGTTCGGCCGCAGGGTGTGCGGGTTGCCGAACCAAACCAATGAGCGCCGGGGCCGTCAGAACCGCAGGCCCATCCCCTTGAGCCGGCGGACGGTCTCGGCCATCAGGGCGTCCTCGGCGGCCTCGTCGGCCGCCGTGTACGTCACCGAGAACCGCAGGTACGGCCCGGCGTCGTCCCACGGCACGCAGCAGACCGACTGCTCGTGGATCAGGTACTGGCTGGCCTCCTCGGCGGTGGTGAAGGTCCGGTCGTCGGCCGCCACCGGGGCGTTGGCGTACAGGAAGTACGTCCCGCCCGGCATCTCGCACCGGAACCCGACCTGCTTCAGGGCGGCCACCAGCTTTTCCAGACGCCGGCGGTACTTGGCCCGGACCTGCTGGGGGATGGCCGGGTCCCGGAGGGCGGCCGCGGCCGCGTGCTGGATGGCCATGAACTGCCCGCTGTCGCTGTTGTCCTTCACGTCGGCGTAGGCCTGGACGATCTTCGGGTGGCCGCACACCCACCCGAGCCGCCAGCCGATCATGTTGAACCCCTTGGACATCGAGTGGACCTCGACGCCGACCTCTTTCGCCCCGTCGACCTGCAAGAAGCTGAGCGGCTCGGCCGTATAGCTCAGGAGGATGTGGGCCGCGTCCTGGACGACCACGACCTTGTGGGTGTGGGCGAAGTCGATCACCCGCTTGTAGAAGTCGGCCGTGGCGACCGCCCCCGTCGGCGAGTTCGGGTAGTTGATGACCAGCAGCTTGGCCCGCCGCTTGACGTCGGCCGGGATGCCGTCCAGGTCCGGGAAGAAGCCGTTGCGTTCGAGCAGCGGCAGCTTGTGGACCTCGCCGCCGTAGTACCGGGTGTGGGTGCCGGCGACGGGATACCCCGGGACGGTCATCAGGGTCACGTCGCCGGGGTTGATGAAGCAGGCCGGGAGCATGGCGTAGGCCGGCTTCGACCCGATGCAGTGGCACACCTCCGTCACCGGGTCGAGGGCGACGCCGAACTGCCGCCGCATGAACTCGGCGGCCGCGTCCTTGTACGCCGGGATGCCGTTGTCGGCGTACCCCCGGTTCTCGACCTTGTCGACCTCCCGCTTCAGGGCCTCGCGGACCGACTCGGCCGCCCGGTCGTCGTTCTCGCCGATGCCGAAGTCGAGGAGCTGGCGTTCGGGGTGGTCGGCCAGGGCCTTCCGCTTGGCCCGCTTGATCTTCTCGAACTTGTAGATGTCCGACCCCTTGCCGTACCCGGCCCCGCCGATGCGGTCGGCGAACAGGGTCTGGAACCACGGGTCGGCGGGGGCGGCTGCGGCGGACATGCCGGGACTCTCCGTGCGGAGGACGAATCCCGGTGTTGTAGCGGCGGCCGGCAGGTCAGCGAAGTGGCAGATATCGGACCTGGCCCTCCCACTCGCCGGGCTGGCTGCACTCGGCGATGATAAGAAGTTCTTCTATTACGGCCCCGTGGGACATGCTGCGGGCCGCCTCGAACACCCCGGGCATGGGCAGCCCGGCCCGCACCCGGTCGTAAGCGAACCCGACCAGGGTACTGACATCGTGGGACAGGACGGCCCGGCCGGCGGCCGCGGCCCAGTCGAGCAGCCCGGGGTCGTCCATCCCGCGCAGCCCCGCGCCCTGGGCGGTGACGAGGTCGATCGCCGGGTTCCGCCGGAGCAGCCCACGGACGATCGCCCGGTTGAAGTTCTCGTCGGCGAGGAACCGGATCATGACGGCTGGTTGCGGCGGGCGAGCAGCCGGGCGCGGACGCCCTCCGGCGGGAAGTCGGCCTCGACCCGCTGGCGGGTCGCGGCGGCCTGTTCGCGGCGGCGGGCCAGGTACTCGTTCACCTCGGCCCGGTGCCGCAGGTAGTAGGCGATGGCGGCATAGACATCGGCGAGTTCGAGCGACGGGTACTGGTCGGCGATCGTCTCGGCCGACGCCCCGTCGAGGAACGCCCCGACGACGGTGTCGAGGGTGACGCGGGTCCCGCCGACGCGGAACACCCCGTCGGGGCCGGCGGTCATGGGCGGCGGGTCGGCGACGACGGTCATGGCGGGCTCCTCGGCGACGCCACCATTGTACGCCCGGGAAACGCCGGGACCCGCCGGTCGGGCGGGCCGGCGGACCCCGGGTGACATCGGCAACGCCGGCGTGGTCAGACGGCCGCCTTCCGTCGGCGGGCGTACCCGGCCAGCCCGGCCGCCCCGAGGCCGAGCAGGGCCAGGCTGGCCGGCTCGGGGACCGCGGCCGGGGTGAACAGGAACCCGTGGTAGGTCCCGTCGGGGTTGACGTAGAACCCGGCCACGGTGGCCCCGTCCACCCCGCGTGCGTACGTCTCGGCGGCCCCCGGAACGTCCAGGGTGACGAACCCCGACCCGTCGTAGATGAACCCGTGCCGCCCGCCCGAGCCGTCGAGGTAGTCGCCGACGATCGTAGCCCCGTCCACGCCGGTGGCGAACGTCTCGACCGCCCCCGGTACGTCCAGGGTGGTGAAGCCGCTGCCGTCGTAGATGAACCCGTGGAAGGCGAACGCGGCGTCGTAGTACCCCCCGACCGTGGTAGCCCCGTCGATCCCCGCGAGGATCGTCCCGGTAGCCCCCGGGACATCGAAGGCCGTGTAGCCCGTCCCGTCGTACACGTACCCGCGGGGGTTGAACGCGGCGTCGAAGTAGGTCCCGACGACCGTCGACCCGTCGACCCCGTAGGCGTCCGTCTCGTCGGCCCCGGGGTACTCCAGGGTGGTGAAGGTCGACCCGTTGTAGACGAACCCGCGGTAGACGAACGAGGCGTCGGCGTAGATGCCGACGATGGTGGTCCCGTCGACCCCGAAGGCGAACGTCTGGAAGGCCCCCGGCACGTCGAGGCGGGTGTAGCCCGTGCCGTCGTATACGTACCCCGACCCGTTCGGGCTGTCGCCGCCGAAGTAGTCCCCGACCACGGTGGACCCGCTCACCCCGAAGGCCTGGGTCACGTCGGCCCCCGGGTAGTCCAGGGTGGTGAACCCGGCCCGTGACGGGGCGGTAGTGAGTAGGGCGGCTGTGGCGACGGCCAAGGCGAGGGCGGAACGGGCGAATGTGCGAGCGGCGGGCATGGGCGGTCCTCGGTGCCCGATCGGACCCGGTGAATGACGGTGCCGGTTGACCCCGGCGGCCGGCCGGGTACGCTACCGAGCCTCGGTAGCGTACCCGGCCGGCGAGCCGGCCCCGCCGTTGTGCGGCCGCCGCCGGCGGGGTAGGCTACCGGTGTCGGGCCGCCCGCCCGGCCGGGAGTGACCGCCATGTCCGTCGACCTCCGCGAAGGTGCCCCCCTGCCCGCCGAAGCCGCGGAAACAGGGGCCTCACCGCCCCCGCCCGCCGGTGCCTCGCCGACCGGCATCCCGGCCACCGACGCCGCCCGGATCGCCCGGGCCAAAGACCTCATCGCCGGCCGAATCACCGCCGACCCGATGCCCACCCCCCCGGCCGTCCGGGATTACCTGGCCCGGATCATGGCCGGGAAGGAGGATTTCTTCACCCCCGAGGCGGTCCGCTGGGCCGTCAACGAACACAACCTCCAGTTCTACTTCGGCGGCCGGGTGGTCGCCTGCTACACCACCCCGGACGGCGATTACATCCCCCTGGCCGCGGACGACGACATCACCCCGCTGTTCGCGGCCCTCACCCCCGCGGAGATGTCCGTGGGGGGGGCGTCAATCTACCACCCGGAGACGTTCATCATCGACGGCCCCGACTGGTACTGACCCCACCGAGCCGGAGTCCGCCCATGCCGCCCGTCGTCCGACAGCCGGACTACCGCACCAAGCTCGCCCGGAAGGGGCAGATCGGGCTGGTGTGCCAGGTCAAGTTGTGGATCGACCGCGGGGACGGCCGGCCGCCCGTCGACATCACCTTCCGGGTCGACTCCGGGGCCACCCACCTGACCATCCCCGCCTGGGCGTTCGCCAAACACCGCCTACCGGTGCCGCCGGCCGGGACCGAGCGGGACGTGGACGAGACGACCGCCGCCGGGACGGCGGCGGCCCGGGTCCGTGCGTTCCGGCTCCGGGCGTGGTGGAACCCACAGTTGGCCGGCACCCCGTTCGACTGGCCGGCCCTGTACTGGCCGGGCCGCCCGGAGACCGTCCCGCCGATCCTCGGGCTGGGCGGGGTCGTCACCACCTGCCGGTGGGTGATCGACGGGCGGCCGACGCCGGGCTTTCCCTTCGGCTCGATCACCCTCGAAGACACCCGCTGACCGACGGGCCGTCAGACCATCCCCCAGAGCCGCCGCAAGGCCCACTCGGCACCGAGGAGGGTGACGAAGACGACCAGCCAGCCGGGCAGGAACCCGCCGGAGTGGTTCCGCCGCCAGTCCGGCCGGTACTTCGGCTTCGGCTTCAGGTTCGCCTGCGGCTGGTCCCGCAGCTCCTTCAGGAACCCCGGCAGGTCCTCCAGCCGCAACGCCCGCCCGCCCCCGGCCGCCGCTACCCGCTCCAGGAACTTCGGGTCGGCCGCCACCCGCAACATCTCGTCCGAGACATCGGGGTACGCCAGGAACCGGGCCGTCCCCCGATACCGCTGCGGCTTCCCGTCCGGCCCCGTCACCGGCTGCCCGGCCGCGTCCTTCATCGGCGACGTGACCACCACCGTGTACTCGCCGGACGTCGGCGGCTTGAACAGCACCTTCGACCCCTTCGCGTCCTTCAACACCGTCTGCCGCGGGGCCTTCGCCTCGTCCTCCGGCCCCGTCCCCGGCGGCAACACCTTCACCTCCAGCTCGGCGTTCGGGTCGTCCCCGCCGGCCGGCGACTTCAGCCCCACCCGGATCGTCTGGTCGCCGCCCACGGGCAGCCGGCGGAACTCCGGCCGGGCGTACACCTGGCCCTCTTCCTCCTCCTGGTGGGCCAGCCACAACACGCACTGCCGCCAGAACCGGTTGTGAATCTCGATGCCGGTGTTCGCCTTCGGCTGGCCGAGCCGCTGCCACAGGTACGTATCGAACGCCCCGAACGCCAGCACCCGGCCGCGGTCGCCCTCGCCGATCTGGTGGCCGACCAGCAGCGGCGGGCCGGCCGGCGGGACCGGGGCGTTGACGGCCTGGTCGGCATCGGTCGCCCAGGCGTAGACCACCGCCGCCGGCTTCTTCTCGAACCGGTTCAGCCCGGTGATCCGGGACCGGGCCTTGGGGGCGTTCAGCTCGTCCCACAGTTGCCCGGCCCGGGTGGCGTCCTTGTCCACCCGCATCACGAAGTCTTGCAGCCCGCGGGCGGTCGGGACGGTCTGGTACGTCTTCACCGGCTGCTTGCTCGACGGGTTGACCGTCTCGATGATGACGCCCGGGCTGGGGACCACCGGCAGGAGGTCGGCGAACGCCCACGGCCGCTTGCCCGGGTCGCCCGGCGGCGGGGGCGGGTAGTTCGTGTACGCCGCCTCCCCGCCCAGGAACATCAGCCCCATCCCCTTGTTGACGACCCGGTCGAGCAGCTTGGCGGGTAGGTTCTGGTCGGCCGTGGTCAACTGGTCGTAGGAGACGTTGCCGAGGATGACCACGTCGTAGGCCTGGTTCTCCAGGTCGAGCCACTGCTTCTCGTCCGGGGTCGGCGGCAGACTGGTCTGCCGAATGACCTCGTACACGTCGAACCGCTTCTCGGACCGGAGGGCGTCCCGGAGGAACGTCTCCTCCCACCGGAGGCGGTCGATGACGAGGACCCGGACGCCCTCCTTCGTCACCGTCAGGTACGTCTCGGACTGGTTGTTCAGGCCGGTGACTTCCCCGGGCAGCGGCTCCAGGTGGCCGTTCACCTCCCGGCCGACGGCGAACCGGACCTTCACCTCGCCCGGCGTCCCCGGGGCCTTGACCGGAATCTTGACCTCGTTGTCCGTCTCCTTCGGCAGCGGCACGTCGACGGAGATCGTCTCGTCGTTGAGCGACACCTCGGCCCGGACGGTCGAGCCGGCGTACCCGAAGGCGTGGACCCGGGCGGTGACGACCACCTCGGTCTTGATCGGGGCCGGGGACGGGTCGCACGACAGGGCCACGACGGCCAGGTCACGGGCGTCGGACTTCGTCTCCGGCGAGCCGACGACGACGGTGCTGACCGGGCAGCCGGCCCGTGCCCACCGGGCGGCCTCGGCGGCGGCCGCGAACGCCGTCCCGTTGTCGGCCCCGTCGCCGATGACGACGTGCCCGCGGAAGAACCGCTCGGCCTGCCACCGCTCGAACCCCTTGTTCAGGTACGACCCGTAGTCCGACCGCTTCCCGTTCGCCGGGGCCTTCGGGTCGTACCGGTCCGCCTCCGGGCTGAAGTCCGGGCCGGAAAAGCCGTACAGCACGACGTTCACGTTCTGGCCGGCGGCCAGGTCGTCGAGGACCGGCTGCGACCGGTCGAGGGCCCGCCGGACGGCGTCGATCCGGGACTCGCCGCCGACCGCGTCCTTGACCGTCATGCTCTCGGACAGGTCCACCCCGATCAGCAGGACCGACGGGACCTTCGGGTCCTCCTGGACGCCGACGCTCGGCCGGACGGCGGTGATGAGGGCGACGGCCAGGGCGGCCAGCCGCAGGGCGAGGATGACGAGTACCCGCCGGCGGGTGGCCTGGGGGTGGCCGAGGTACGTCCAGAGGGTGACGAGGACGAGGGCGAGGGCGACCGCCCCGAGGGCCGGTAGCCCGAGTGGGTAGACCGACCACGGGTAGGCCGGGCGGGTCGACAGGAACAGGTCGAGGTCGGACATGGGGGTATTATCCGGCCGGGCGGGGCGTCCCGCTACCCCGCCGGGAGGACGGCCCGGTCGGGGACCCAGCCGACCGCCCCGCCGGTCAGCTCGACCTGGACCCAGCCGCCGCGGCGGGTCAGCTCGCGGGCCTCGGCGCCCTTCGGCAACGGCCGGTCGAACCCGTCCCGGGGCGGGTAGCTGCCGCCGTTCCCGGTCCGCAGCGGCGTATCGACGGCCACGACCACCACCGGCCGGGGGTCGTACCGGCGGGCGTCGGCCCACCAGAAGCCGCCGAGGACGGCCAGACCGACGAGGCAGCCACCGGCGGCCGTGACCCAGCGGAGGTTGCGGGTCATGAGGAACCGGGCGGCGGCGAGGCAGGCCCCGAGCCACAGCCCGGCGGCGATCAGCCAGGCCTCGGC
>JAIEQN010000215.1 GCA_019747685.1 Gemmataceae bacterium | reverse complement strand
GGGCCGGCCGGCCGGCCCCGCCGCCCGTTCCCCGTCGCCGATGGGAACCCGCCGCATGACCCAGCCGAGCCGCACCCGGGCCGCCGTCGTCGCCCTCCTGCTCGCCGCCGGCCCGGCCGGACTCGCCCAGCCGCCGGACCAGCAGGCCGCCCTGCTCCTGACCACCGCCCGGAAGGCTTACGCCGACGCCAACCCCCAGGCCGCGGCCGACAAGTTCAACGAGTTCCTCCAGAAGTTCGGCGGCCACAAGGACGCCCCCGCCGCCCGGTACGGCCTCGGCCTGGCCCTGCTCGACCTGCCCAACCCCGACCGCCCGAAGGCGATCGAGGCCCTCGGCCCGCCGGCCAACGACCCCAACTTCCCCGACCGCCCGGCGGCCCTGTACTACCTCGCCGCCGCCCACCACGGGCAGGGGCTGAAGGAGCTGGCCGAGGCCGCCGCCAAGCCGAACGAGGCCGACGGGCGGCGGAAGGCCGCCGAGCAGCGGTTCAACGACGCCGCCCGGTTCTTCGCCCAGTCACGGGAGCAGTTCGAGAAGAAGGGCGACGCCGACGGCGCGGCCCGGTCCCGGGCGGACCAGGCCGACGCCGAGCTGCGGGCGAACAAGCCGAAGGACGCCCGGGCCACCGCCGAACCGTTCGCCAAGGACCCGGCCCTGGCCAAGTCGCCGAGCCGCCCGCTCGGCCTCTACCGGCACGGGCTGGCGTGTTTCCAACTCAACGATCTGGCCGCGGCCGGGCGGTCGCTCGGGCTGCTCGCCCCGTGGGACCAGCCGTTCGGCCCGCACGCCCGCTACCTGCTCGGCCGGGTTCATGCGGAGCAAGGGGAACGCGCCGAGGCGGCGGCCGCGTTCGACGCCGTCGTCGCCGAGTACACGAAGCAGAAGCAGGCCGCCCAGGAGGCGCTGAAGCAGCCCGACCGATTCAAGGCCGACCCGTGGGAGAAGGCCCGGCTCGAAGCGCTGGTCAAGTCCCCGCCGCCCGACCACGTCGCCGGCAGCGCCTTCCACGCGGCAAGCCTGGGCTACGAGGCCGGCCGGTTCGGCGACGCCCTGGCCCGGTTCCAGGCCTTCCCGAAGGACTACCCGCAGTCGCCACTGAAGGACGACGCCGCCCTCCGGGCCGGGCTGTGCCAGGTGCAGCTCAAGCAGTACGACGAGGCCGCCAAGACGCTCCAGCCGCTCACGAACAACCCGCGGCTGGCCGACCAGGCGCTCTTGTGGTTGGGCAAGTCCCAGGCCGGGCAGGCCCTGACCGCCGACCCGAACAACCCGAACGCCCGCAAGGACGCCTTCAACCGGGCCGTCCAGTCGCTCCGGGCGGCCGCCGACAAGGCGAACGCCCAGGCCGCCGCGGACCCCACCGCCCGCACCCGCCGGGCCGACATCCTGCTCGACCTCGGCGACACCCTGGCGGCCGCCGGGCAGGCCCCGGAGGCGGTCAACGTTTACCAGTCGATCTGGAACGAGAAGCTGCTCCCCGCCCGCAACGACGAGGTGTTGCAGCGGCTGGTGGCGGCCCTCCACCTGGCCGGCGACCTCGCCGGGTCCGACGCCCGGATCAGCGAGTTCCGCCAGCAGTTCCCCCAAAGCCCGCTGACCCCGGCGGTCCTGTTCCGCGGGGCCGAGAACGCCTACGCCCGGGCCGCCAAGCTGGCCAAGGACAACAAGCCAGAGGCGAAGGCGGCGTTCGCCGACGCGGGCAAGAAGTACGAGGAAGTCGTCGGCAAGTTCCCCGAGTTCGAGCGTGCCAGCCGGGCCCGGTTCGGGCTGGCCCTCTGCCTGGTCGCCGCCGGCGAGTACGAGAAGGCCGTCACGGTCCTCGAAGCCGTCCCGGCCCCGGAGCGGGTCGGCGACTTGGCCGGGGTGGCGGTGGTGCTGGCCGACTGCCACATCCGCACCGCCCCGGCGAAGGCCGAGGACGCCCTGCAAGACAACGTCCTGCGGGAGAAGCTCGGGGCCGCGGCCGGGCTGCTGGACGGGTTCGTGAGCGCCAACCCGAAGGACCCCGGGGCGGCCGACGCCCTGGTCAAGTTCGGCGTCTGCCAGCGACGGCTGGCCCAGCAATTCCCGCCGGGCAACGAGCGGAACGACCTGCTGAGCAAGGCCCGGGCGGCGGTCGAGCGGGTGCCGCGGGAGTACGGCCAGTCGCCGGTGGTCGGGGCCGCGGCCCTGGAGCGGGCGAAGGTCATGGCCCTGCAAGGGGACAAGGGCGGGGCCGCCGGCCAGCTCGCCGAGTTCCGCAAGGACCCGCTCGGCAAGTCGCCGGTCGCCCCGCTGGCGTACATCGCCCTGGCGACCCACCTGCGGGAGCAGAACCAGGCCCAGCCGGCCGCCGACGTGATGAAGGAGGCCCGCGACAAGTTCAGCGAGGCCCTGAAGGCCGACCCGGAGCGGAAGGAGTGGGGGCCACTGTTGCGGTATCACCAGGGCCTCGCCCTGCTGGCGGCCGGGAAGCCGGCCGAGGCCCGGCCGGCGTTCGAGCGGGTGGTCGAGGAGGCGAAGGACCAGCCGGTCGCCGTCGAGGCCGCCCTGCGGGCGTGCCAGTGCCAGGCCGACGACGCCCGGAAGAAGCTGGCCGAGGCCGAGAAGGGGAAGGCCGACGACAAGGTCAAGGCGGCGAAGGCCGAGCTACGCGAGGCGGCGAAGGCCGCCGGGCAACGGGCCGACGGGTTCAAGGAGAAGCACCCGCAGGCCGAGGCCCGGGCGCGGCTGCTCTACGATGCGGCGTGGGCGCTCCGGGCCGCCGGCGACGACCCGGCCCCGGCCTACGCGAAGCTGATCGCCGAGTTCCCCGACCGGTCGCTGGCCGTCGACGCCCGGCTCGAACTGGCCGAACACCTCGCGGACAAGGGCAAGCCGGACGAAGCGGTCAAGCTACTCAAAGAGGCATTGGACGCGGAACCGGCCGACGGTCAGCCCTCGCCCGACACCGCCGACCGCCTCCGGCTGCGGCTCGGGGCGGCCCTGTTCGCGGCCAAGGACGTGCCGGCCGCGAAGGCCCAGTTCGAGACGGTCGCGGGTAACGCCAAGTCGCCCCACCGGGCGGCCGCCCTGTACCGGCTGGCCGAGTGCCTGATCGCCGACAAGAAGTGGGACGAGGCCGCGAAGAAGCTGGCCGTGTTCCGCGACGACGGGGCCTTCCACAACGTCCCCGGGGTCAGCGACCGGGCCATGCTCCGGCTCGGCACGGTGCTGGCCGAACTCAAGCAGTGGGACCCGGCCCGGCAGGCGTTCGAGGCCGTCCCCGGGCGGTACGGGGACGGCAACCCGTGGGCCCCCGACGCCCGGTACGGGGCCGGCTGGACGCTTCAGAACCAGGGCCGGTACGACGAGGCGGTCAACGCCTACGGTTGGGTGACGCAGCGGGTGACCGACGACCGGGCCGGCCGGGCGCAGCTGGGCATCGGCCTGTGCCGGGCGGCCCAGAAGCGGTGGGCCGACGCCGGCCAGGCGTTCGCCGCCGTGTACTACGGGTACGACCTGCCGGAGCTGAAGTACGCGGCCCTGGTCGAACACGCCCGGGCGCTGCTCGACGAGAAGAAGCCGGCCGAGGCGGCGAAGCTACTGGAGAAGGTGGCCAAGGACGCCCCAGCCGACTCGCCCTGGGCGAAGGCCGTGAAGGAGCTGGCCGCGAAGGCGAAGCCGTAACCCGGACGGAGGCCCCGGATGCGTCACCTTCCCCCCGCCGCCGTCGCCCTCCTCGTCCTCGCCGGGCCGGCCCGGGCCTACGTCGAGGCCCCCCAGTCCCTCGGGTCGGTCATCCAGCAGTCCACCAACATCGTCCTCATGACCGTCACGAAGGTCGACAAGCAACAGAACCTGATCGTCTTCCAGAAGGTCCAGGACATCAAGGGGAAGCACCCGGCCGACACCATCAAGCACAACATCGGCCGGGGCGGGCTGCGGGCCGGCGAGTGGGAGGAGATCATGCGGTGGGCGGAGGTCGGCAAGCCGGCCGTCTTCTTCCACAACGGCGGGGCCAGCGAGACCTACATCGGCGTCACCTGGTACCAGGCCTACCCCCAGGGCGACTGGTGGGGGATGTCCCACGGCGAGCCGTTCCTGCTGCGGTCCTACTCCGGCAAGGTGGACAAGTTCCCGGCCCTGCTCGCGGACATCGTCGCGGGTAAAGAAGTCGTCGTCCCGTGTATGGTCGACGGCGACAAGGAGACCCTGCACAAGAAGACGGCGAAGGTCCAAAGGCTGCGGGCCAGCCTCAAGCTGCTCGACTACGACCCGAAGCGGGACTTCGCCGGGTGGGGCGGCGAGGACATCCGCCGGCTGGCCGGGTTCCCCGGGTTCGACCGGTACGCCGCCCTGCCGAAGCTCGACGCCGAGGCCCAGGCGGTCTCCGTCGCCGACTTCGACGACGACGGCAAGCCCGACCTCTGCCTCTGTGGGGCGAACAAGGTCGTCCTCCTCCAGAACGGCGGGGACAGCTACACCGAGGTCGCCCTGCCCGGCCTGACCGCCGGGGCGCGGGCCGCCGTCTGGGCCGACCACGACGGCGACGGGCTACCCGACCTCCTGCTCGCCACCCCGGCCGGGCCGCGGCTGTACACCAACCTCGGCAAGGGCCGATTCCGCGACGACTCGGCCCGGCTGCCGAAGGAACCCGCCTGGAACCTCACCGCCGCTGCCTGGGGGGACTTCGACGGCGACGGCCGGCCGGACATCCTTCTCGCCAACGGCTTCCACGGGCTGCGGCTGTACCGGAACACCCGGGCCGCGGCCCCGAAGCCGCCCCCGCCGCCGAAGGCCGGGCCGTGGCACGCCATCGGCATCTTCCGGGCCGCCAACCCGCAGGCCAACTTCGACACCGCCTTCCCCGTCGAAACCGAACCGTTCAGCCCGAACAAAGAGTACAAGGGGAAGCGGGACCTGCCGACCAAGTGGGCCCAGAAAGATTTCAAGGACGGTGACAAGCACGAGATAGCCGACTTTGGCCAGAATTGTGCGTCGTACCTCTACCGGGAGTCCGAGGCGAAGGCCGCGGCCGAGGTCCCGGCCACGTTCACGAGCGACAACACCCTGACCGTCTGGGTCAACGGCGAGAAGGTCCACGGCGACAACAAGTCCCCCGCCGACCCGGCGGTCCTGCTCGTCAAGCTCAAGCCCGGCAAGAACACGCTGCTGGTCAAGATGTGCAACGCCGACCGGCCGCAGGGCTTTTCCTTCCAGTTCGGCGCCGACGGGGCGGCCGGCCCACCGGGGCCGTGGTTCGCCGACGCCTCGGCCGCCTGGGGCCTCGGCCCGGACGGGATGGCCCACGACCAGAAGGGCGACTCGCTGACCGTGGCCGACTTCGACGGCGACGGCCGGCCGGACGTGCTCTACGGGGCCGGGGCCGGGATGCTGTTCCTGAACGCCGGCGACCGGTTCGCCCTCAAGACCAACGCCGGCATCCAGTACACCCCGGGCAAGGTCGGTCCGGCGGTCGGCGACTTCGACAGCGACGGCCGGCCGGACCTGTTCGTGCCTCAACCCGACGGCAAGTGCCGGCTCTACCGGAACAAGGGCGACGGCACCTTCGAGGACACCTCGGCGTCGGCCGGCGACCTCGGCCGCCCCATCCCCGGGGCCGTCTCGGCGGCGTGGGGCGACTTCGACAACGACGGCCTCCCGGACCTCGTCGTCGGCTGCCTGCGGGGGCCGAACCGGTACTTCCGCAACGCCGGCGGCGGCAAGTTCGAGGACCGGTCGGCCGAGGTGGGGCTGACCCAGCGGGTGTTCAACTCGCCGGCGGTGGCCTGGGCCGACCTGAACGGCGACGGCCGGCTCGACCTCGTGCTCAACAACGAAGGTCAGGAACCGGCCGTCCTGTTCGGGGCGGCAAAGGACGGCGGCAAGACGCCGGTGGCGGTCGGCCTGAACGGGACGCCGGGCCTGGGCGGCGGCCGCGTCACCGTGCGGGACGCAGCCGGGCAACCCGTCGCGGCCGCCACCCTCTGCGGCGGGGACGGCCGGGGCGGGAACTGCCTGGCCCCGCGGTTCGCCCTGGCCCCCGGGGCGTACAAGGTCGAGGTGGGCGGCCCCGGCGGCCGGGCGGCGGTGGCCGACGTAACGGTGGCCAACAGCCCGGTGTACCTGAAGGCGGGCGAACTCAGGCCGTAGTCCTGGGAGCGCGGCCGTCCCGGCCGCAAAGCCTGTCGCGCGGTGCCGCCACGGGTAGTCCGAACGAGCCTCGTGAGGGTCGGCGTCGTGCGGCCGGGACGGCCGCGCTCCCAGGCTGAAGCCCGCAGGAGTCCGCCCGTGCTCCACCGCCGCGACGCGATGATCCGGCTCGGCCAGGTCGGGGCCGGCGGGCTGACCCTGCCCGCCCTCCTCCGGGCCCGGGACGCCGCCCCGGCCGCCCGCCGGACGGCCGACCACCTCATCTACGTCTTCCTCTGGGGCGGCCCGCCCCAGCAGGACACCTGGGACATGAAGCCGGACGCCCCGGCCGGCATCCGGTCCCCGTTCGGGGTGATCGACACCGCCGCCCCCGGCGTCCGGGTGTGCGACCAGATGCCGCTCTTCGCCCGACAGACGGACATGGTCGCCGTCATCCGGTCGCTCACCCACCCGAGCAATCTGCACGAGCCGTCCGTCTACCGAATGTTTACCGGCCGGCGGGACGAAACGCTCGTCTCCCCTCGCAACCACCGCCGGCGGTCCGACCCGCCGTGCTTCGGGTCGGTCCTGTCGTACTTCGCCCCGCCCGGCCCGCTCCCGGCGGCCGTCACCCTCCCCCGCCCGGTCGGCCACGACGGCGTCACCTACGCCGGGACGTATGCCGGGTTCCTGGGGCCGAAGCACGACCCGCTCGAACAGGCCCCGGCGAACAAGGCGGCCGAGCCGGCCGCCCACCCGACCGTCCTGCCGCCGGACGTGGGCGAGTCCCGCCTGGCCGCCCGGCACGGCCTGCTCAAGCTCCTCGAACGCCAGGACGCGGCCCTCCAGGCGACCGGCGGGGCCGGCCTCGACCCGGCCCGCGACCGGGCCATGCGGATGGTCGCCTCCCCGGCCGTCCGCCGGGCGCTCGACCTGGACCGCGAGCCGCCTCGGCTCCGCGACCTCTACGGCCGCAACGAGTACGGGGAAAGCTTCTTGCTGGCCCGCCGGTTGGTCGAGGCGGGCGTCACGGCGGTGTCGGTCGTCTGGATGTACATCATGCCCAACGGCGGGGTGGCGAACGTCTGGGACAACCACGGCGGGACGGCCGGGCTGGGCGGGATCACCGGGTACGCGATGCTGAAGGAAAAGTACTGCCTGCCGCCGCTCGACCGCGGGCTGGCGGCCCTCCTGGCCGACCTGTCCGACCGGGGGATGCTCGACCGGACGCTGGTGGCGGTGGCCGGGGAGTTCGGGCGGACGCCGAAGATCAACGCGACGGCCGGGCGGGATCACTGGGGCCCGGCCCAGAGCGTGCTGCTGGCCGGCGGCGGGGTCCGGGGCGGGCAGGTGTACGGGGCGACGGACAGGATCGCGGCGTTCCCCACTGACAAGCCGGTGTCACCGGAAGACTACCTGGCGACGATCTACCACGCCCTCGGCCTGCCGCCGGACGCCGAGGTCCGCGACCGGGAGGGCCGCCCGCACCGGCTGGTCGACGGGTCGCCACTGACGACCCTGCTCGGGTGACGGAGGCGGAAGAGGTTCACCGCAGAGATCGCGGAGCACGCCGAGAGAAATGGCAGAGGAAGGATCGAAATCATGAACTCGCGGGTCATCTTCTCTTCTCTCTGCGTCCTTTGCGTCCTCTGCGGTGAACCTCCGCCCGTCCATGCCGCCGACCCCGGGCCGTGGGCGACGTACCGCGGCAACCCCCAGCGGACCGGCAACACCGACGGCAAGCCCGGGCCGAACCCGCCGGCCGTCCTGTGGGCCCTGAAGTCGCAAGACCACTTCGTCGCCGCCCCGGTCCCGGTCGGGGACGGGGTGTACGTTTCCGGCCTCGGCGGGTTCAACCGGCCGACGGTGTCGCTATTCCCGCTCGTCGCCAAGGGGCCGGCCCCGAAGCCGGTCTGGACTCAATCCGCCCCGTACCTCAAGCTGGCGTCGGTCTCCTCACCGGCCGTCGCTTCGGACAAGGGGGTACTCGTCTTCGGCGACGGGATGCACCAGGACTCGGGCGGGCTGCTGCACGGCGTCTCGGCCACCACCGGCCGGCCGCTCTGGTCACTCCCGGTGCCGGGCGAGCTGGTCCACCTCGAAGGCGGGCCGGCGGTGGCCGGCGGGCGGGTCTACATCGGCGGCGGGGCCGCGGGCGTCCTGTGCGTCGAGCTGGACAGGGCCACCCTCGACGGCCAGGAGATGGACCTGGCCGCCACCGCCAAGCTGCAAGAAGCGAAGTGGAAGGAGCTGCTGGCCAGGTACGAGGAGCAGAAGAAGAAGGACCCGGACTTCGCCGTCCCGCCGTCCGACGACGCCCTCCCCAAGCCGGCCCCGAAGGTCGTCTGGCAGGTCGGCCGGGGCAAGTGGCACGTCGACGCCCCGGTGAACGTGGCCGGGGACACGGTGCTGGTGCCGACCGCGTTCCTCCCCAAGGAGAAGGTCGGCGAGCGGGCCCTGTACTGCCTGAAGGCCGATTCGGGCGAGGTCGCCTGGAAGGCCGACCTGGGCCTCAACCCGTGGGGCGGGGGGACCGTGGCCGGGGACACGGTCCTGGTTCCGGGGAGTACGATCGGCTACTACTTCAACGAGATCAAGGGGGCGAAGGGCGAGCTGGCGGCGTTCGACCTGGCCACCGGCAAGCCGCGGTGGAAGAAGGACGTGCCGGGCGGGGTGGTCGGGTGCGTGGCGGTCGCCGACGGACTGGCCGTCTGCACGGCGACCGACGGCAAGGTCCGGTCCTACCGGGTGGCCGACGGCGAGCGGCAGTGGGTGTACGACGCCAAGGCCCCGCTCTTCGCCCCCCCGGCGGTCGCGGCCGGGGTGGTGTACGCGGCCGACCTGCAAGGGACGGTCCACGCGGTCGACCTGAAATCGGGGTCGCCGAAGTGGACGCTGGCCCTGGCGAAGGACCCGGCGGTGATGGCCCCGGGGATGGTGTACGGCGGGGTGACGGT
>JAIEQN010000574.1 GCA_019747685.1 Gemmataceae bacterium | reverse complement strand
GCCGCCAGGTGTCCTCGGGCCGCGGCCCCTGGGCGATCAGGTCGGGCATGGTACGAGGGGATGACCCCTCCCCCGGCCCCTCCCCTAAGGAGGGAGGGGAGCAGAACCCGGATGGTCTTCCTCCCCTCCCTTCTTAGGGGAGGGGCCGGGGGAGGGGTTCGTGTGAGCCCGTCCCCGGCGGCACCGGCGTAGCCCCGGTCCCGGTGGCACTGGTGCCACTGTCGGCCGTCGGCAGCCCGGTCCACCGGCGGAACAGCCGGACCACCGGCGACCGGGACCGGGCGTCGACCACCGCCAAGAGGCCGGCCCACAGGACCGCCACCAAGAGTACCACGAAACCCGCGGCCGCCGCCACCCCCCGGCCGAGCCTGGCCCGCAATTCCCGGACCGGCTCCAGCACCTCGCCCCGCTTGGCCTGCACCAGCACCACCAGCCCGGTGTCGGCGGCCGCCCCGTCCTCGCCCCGGACGACCACCCGCTCGGCCGCCGCCAGCCACCCCCCGGGGTCGTCCCCGACCGGGTCGGTGTACGCCTCCTCGCCGGGGAACCGGGCCGCCCCGGAGTCGGCCCAGGCGACCACCTCGTCGGCGTAGTGCCGGGGGAACTCGGCCTCGGCCGGCACCCCGTCCAGGTGCGGGTGGCGGACCACCAGCCCCCGCCGGCCGGTGGCGTCCGGCCGGGTGTCGATGAGCACCGCGAACCCCTCCCGGTCGCCCTCGGTCCGCGACTGCCCGGACAGGTCGAGGGTTAATCCCAACACCCCGACCGGCTCGGCGTGCGACCCGCCGGCCGGCCAGACCGGGACGCTGAACGCCACCGTCCAGAACCGGTCGGCGTCGCCCGCCTTCCGCCGGTAGACGACCGACCGGTGCGGCCGGGTGATGACCCCCGGCGGCGGGCCGACCGCGATGTCCAGCTCCCGCCCGAGGCCGTGGAAGTAGTCCCGGTAGCCGCGGTACTGCCAGCGGTGGTCCGGGGACGGCGGGGCCGTCCCGAGTTGCAGCCCGGCCCGGTTGTCGGCGAACCAGATGGCCGACCGGCCGGCGGCGTCGAACTGCGGGTCGTACCGGGCCTTCCGGTCGGCCAGCCAGGCGTCGATGGCCCCGCCCGCCCCGGCCGCTTTCAATTCCTCCACGGGAGTGGCTAACCAGGCCCGCAACTGCGGGTCGCGGGCCTCGTGCTCCAGAATCTGCCACCGGTACTGGAACTGGACCGCCAGCCGTCCGGCCACCTCTCGGGCGGCGAACCGGTTCCCCTCGACCGCCCGGTCGGTCACCTGCTCCCGGGCGGTGGCCACCGCGTCCCGGAACAGGACGGTGCCGATCACCGCCGACACCACGAGTAGCGCGGCGAACACGGCCGCGGTCAGGGCCAGGAGCGGCCGGCGGACCCGCCGTTGCTGCCAGCCGTCCAGGGCCGACAGCACCGCCTGCGGGTTCGGGTAGCGGTCCCGCGGGCTGGCCGCCAGGCACCGGTCGAGGATGGTGGCGAGGCCAGGGTCCATGCCGACCACCGACCGGTGGGCCGACGGCGGAGGTGCCCTGGCGATCAGTTCCCGGTAGGCCGCGAGCTGGTCTTCGAGCTTGCCCATCGCCAGGACGGCGGCGGCCCCGGGGTCGGCCCGGTGCGGCGGGTCGCCGGTCAGCACCCGGTAGACCACCGCCCCGAGGGCGTACACGTCCCACCGGGCGTCCGGGGCGGCCTTCAGGTCGGCCTGCTCCGGGGCCATGTAGAACAGCGTCCCCAGGGCCGGGGACATCTCGTGCGTGAGGCGGGACTGGCCGAAGTCGGCCAGGTGCGGCCGGCGGTCGTGGTCCAGGAGGACGTTGGCCGGCTTCAGGTCGCAGTGGAGGATGCCCTTGTTGTGGGCGTGGACCAGCCCGACGGCGATGTCCCGGAACAGGGCGACGGCGTCGGCCACCGGCAGCGGCCCGTGCCGCAGGAGGTCTTCGAGCGACCCGTGTTCCAGGTACTCCATGACGTAGTACGGCGGGTCGGCCTCCCAGCCGACCTTCAAGAGTTGCACGACGTAGCGGTCGTTGAACAGATACCGGAGCTTCTCGACCTCCCGGGCCAGGGCCGCCCAGTCGGTCCCGCCCCGGCGGGTGTAGAACTTGATGGCCACCTTCCGGCCGCTGTTGCTGTCGACCGCGACCCAGACCTCGCCGTAAGCCCCGTGGCCGACGAAGGCTTCCTGCTCGTAGCCCGGGACCCGCAGCGGCGGCCGAACCCCGCGCAGGCTCAGCGACCGGGCCTGTTCCCGGTCGGCCGCCGCCATGAGCGGGGTGTGCGTCGCGTCCGGAACCACCCGATCGTTATACGCCGGGGAGCGGGCAACCGCACCGTAGCCGGGGGTGACAACCCCTGGTAGGTTGGCCCCACCGGGAGGACCACACCGATGCGCACCACGCTGGCCGTGTTCGTGGCCGTCGTCAGCCTGGCGACAGTATTCGCCCAGGACAAGGAGAAGCCGTGGGAGCCCCACCCGCGGACCACCGAATACCCGTGGATGTCCACGGCCACCTGGAAGCAACTCCACGAGGGCTTCCTGAAGCGGGCCAAGGACGGCCCGGTGGACCTGTTGTTCCTCGGCGACTCGATCACCCAGGGCTGGGGCGGGGAGGGGAAGGCCGTCTGGAAGACGGAGTACGCCCCGAAGAACGCCGCCAACTTCGGCATCGGCGGCGACACCACCCAGAACGTCCTCTGGCGGATCACCACCGGCAACGAGTTGGCCGGCCTCAGCCCGAAGGTGGTCGTGGTGATGATCGGCACCAACAACTTCGGCCTCCGCAACGACACCGCCGAGGACACGGCCAAGGGGGTCGAGGCCGTCGTGAAGGCGGTCCGGGAGAAGCTGCCCAAGTCGAAGGTGCTGCTCTTGGGCCTGTTCCCCCGGGACGCCAAGCCGGACACCGACTTCCGCAAGCGGATCGCCGCCGCCAACGCCCAGATCGCCAAGCTGGCCGACGGGAAGGCGGTGGTGTTCCGGGACATCGGCGAGAAGTTCCTGGACAAGTCCGGCAACCTGCCGGCCGACATCATGCCCGACGCCCTGCACCTGTCGCCGAAGGGGTACGGCCTGTGGGCCGACGCCGTCCGGGCCGACCTCGACGCGCTGATGAAGGAGTAGCACTACCGGACCCGGGGTTTCACCCCGGGCTATGCTGTGTGACCCCTTCGGGGTCCAGACAACAGCAGCCTGAAGGGCTGCCACAACGTAGCCCGGGGTGAAACCCCGGGTCGTTCCAGTCACGAGACACCCCCATGACCCTCTCCCGCCGTCAGTTCCTCGGTACGGCCGCCGTCGCGGTCGCCGTCCCGGCGCTCGCCCGGGACACGAAGCCGAAGACGCTGGTGCTGATCGCCGGGACGCCGAGCCACGGCCCCGGCGACCACGAGTTCAACGCCGGCGTCCTCCTGCTCGACAAGTGCCTCAAGGGCGTCCCCGGGCTGAAGACGGTGGTGTTCACCAACGGCTACCCGAAGGACGACTCGGCCCTCGACACCGCCGACGGCATCCTCTGCTACGCCGACGGCGGGGCCGGCCACCCCCTCGTCCGGGAGAACCGCCTCGCCCGCATCGGCAAGCTCATGGACAAGGGCGTGGGCCTCATGTGCGCCCATTACGGCGTCGAGGTCCTGAAGGACCTCGGCGGGCCGGAGTTCCAGAAGTGGATCGGCGGGTACTACGAACACGCCTACTCGTGCAACCCGATGTGGCGGCCGGAGTTCACCGAGTTCCCGAAGCACCCCATCTGCAACGGCGTCAAGCCGTTCGCCGTCCGGGATGAGTGGTACTTCAACATGCGGTTCCGGGACGGGATGAAGGGCGTCACCCCGATCCTGGTGGCCAAGCCGTCGGACGAGGTCCGGGACGGCCCCTACGTCTACCCGAAGGGGCCGTACCCGCACATCCAGGAGGCGAAGGGCCGACCCGAGGCGATGATGTGGGCCGCGGACCGGCCGGACGGCGGCCGCGGGGTCGGGTTCACCGGCGGCCACTTCCACCGCAACTGGGCCACCGACGACTTCCGCAAGGTCGTCCTCAACGCCCTCCTCTGGATTTGCAAGCTCGACGTGCCGGCCGAGGGGGTGGCGTCGAAGGTGACGGAGGCCGAGATGATGGCGAACTTGGACCCGAAGGGGGCCAAGAAGTAAAAAGGTAAAAGGAAGAAGGTAAAAACCAGGCGGCCAGTCTGCCGGGTTTTTTTACCTTCTTCCTTTTACCTTTTGCCTTCCCCCTACGGGGGGTCGTGCCCCCACCCGCCCCACGGGTTGCACCGGCAGAGCCGCCACACGCCCTTGGCCGCCCCGACCACCGGGCCGTACTTCCGGACCGCCAGGATCATGTACTCGCTGCACCCCGGCTCGAACCGGCAGACCGGCGGCAAGAGCGGCCGCAACAGCCGCTGGTAGGCCCGCACCCCGCCGACCAGGGCGGCCGACGCCAGCCAGGCCGGGGCCTTCCACAGCCAGCGGAGGGCGGTCATGGCGGCCCCCCGCTCGCCAAGAGCTTCGTCGCCGCCTGCCGGGCCAGCTTCGCCAGCGACGCCGTCACCGCCGCCTGGGGCGGCGGGCCGTTCTTCGCCGGCCGCGGGATGACCACGAAATCGACCCCCTGCGGCAGGTCGTGCTGGAGCCGCCGGAACGCCTCCCGGAACAGCCGCTTGTACCGGTTCCGGACCACCGCCCCGCCGACCTTCTTGCTCACTGAACACCCCAGCCGGGGGTGGGCCAGCCCGTTCTCCCCGGCGTACACGATCAGCACCCCGTCGGCGGCCGACATCTTCCGGCCGTAGCACCGGTCGAACTCGGCCGGGGTCTTCAGCCGGCGGGACTGCGGGAAGGTGAGCGGGGGCATGGGCCGTGTTCTCGGTGGCACAGGCCTCCCGGCCTGTGCGGCGCCAGCACAGGCCGGGAGGCCTGTGCCACCGAAGACCGGACACTCACCGCCACGGGACGTTCGCCCGCGGCGACTGCGGGTTGCGGGCGGCGAACTCCTCGACCAGCCGGCGGCTGTCGTCGTCCACCGCCCCGGCCGGGACGACCACCTTGAAGACGAGGTACTGGTCCCCGCCGGCGATCCCCTTCCCCCGCAGCCGGAGCTTGGCCCCGCCGGACGTGCCCGGCGGCACCTTCACCTCCAGCCGGGCCCCGTCCAGGGTCGGCACCTCCACCTTCCCGCCCAGGACCGCCTCCGACAGGCCGATCGGCACGTCCAGGAGCAGGTCGTTGCCGTCCCGGCGGAAGTACGGGTGCGGGGCGACCGTCACCTTGAGCAGCACCTCCGGCCCGCCGGTCGCCTCCGGCGGGACCCGGAGCTTCTTGCCGGTGTCGATCCCGGCCGGGACCTTCACCTCGATCCGCCGGCCGCCGACCTCGATGGCCACCGCCCCGCCCTTGGCCGCCACGTCGAACGGGACGGTCACGTCGGACTCGACCGGGTCGGCCCGCCGCGGCCGGGACCGGGATTTCCCCCGCCGGCCGCCGCCGAACAGGTCGCCCAGGTCGAACCCGCCGGCCCCGCCCCCGCCGCCGGAGAACAGGTTCTGGAACAGCTCCTCGGCGGCCGCCGGGTCGACCGTCGCCCCCCCGGCCCCGGGGAAGCCCCCGCCCGGGAACCCGCCGGCCCCCGGCGGCCCGGCGTGCCCGAACCGGTCGAAGTTCGCCTTCTTCTGCGGGTCGGACAGGACCTCGTAGGCGGCCTGGACCTCCTTGTAGGTGGCGTCGGCCTGCTTGTCCCCGGGGTTGCGGTCAGGGTGGTGCTTCTTCGACAGCTTCCGGTACGCCTTGTTGATCTCGTCGGCCGACGCCGACTTGGGGACGCCGAGCACGTCGTACGGGTCGCGGGGCATGGTCGGTCCGTCGGGGGCGGGTCGGGCCGCGGCCGCGGCCACCGGTATTCTAACGCCGGCGGCCGCCGCACGGCCGCCGCACGGGGGCCGGATTGCCCCGGGACCCCAGCCGCGCCCGGAAAAAAATAGGTGGGGCGAAAAAAACGCACAAATTTCGTTGACAGCCCCCCGCCACTCCCATTAGACTTTCATTTACTCCCTTTCCCTCCCTGAATCCGCCGCCCGGACTCGCAAGCCCGCCGCGGTGGAGGTCTCGCACTCATCGGAGGTCGTTCCATGTCCGGTCCGTCGTTCCGCGCCCGCACCGGGTCGCGGTCGGGGTTCACGCTGATCGAGCTGCTGGTGGTGATCGCGATCATCGCCATCCTGATCGGCCTGCTGCTGCCGGCGGTCCAGAAGGTCCGGGAGGCCGCCGCCCGGATGAGCTGCACCAACAACCTCAAGCAGATCGGCCTGGCCTCGCACAACTACCACTCGGCCTACGGCATGCTGCCGCCCGGGGTGATCGGGTCGTTCCTCGACCGGAATCTGAGCCCCGGGTCCCCGTTCATGTCGAACCCGCACGTCGGGACGCTGGCCTTCCTGCTGCCGTACCTGGAACAGGAGCCGCTGTACCGGCAGCTCCAGGTGGACTGGAACGTCTCCGCCACCCCGGACAGCCCGTCCCTCAACCCGGACGGCACCCCGGGGGCGGCGTGGTGGCGGAACGCGGTCAACTTCGAGGCGGCCAAGACCAAGATCAAGACCTTCCTGTGCCCGTCCGACAACGCCGGGGATGTGACCCCGACGTACAACGTGTACTACTCGTTCTCGGTCACCAACTACACCTTCTGGGGGGTCCGGGAGCCGGAGGAGAGCAGTACCCAGGGCCGGTCGATCGCGGTCGGGCGGACCAACTACCTGCCGATCCAGGGGTATTTCGGCGGGCCCGAGGGGTCCCCGGGGGACCCGTTCTCGGCCCAATTCCGGGGGATGTTCTACAACCGATCCAAGGTCCGGTTCGAGCACATCCAGGACGGGACCAGTAACACCATGGCGTTCGGGGAGGGGCTCGGCCAGCTGACCAACGGATCGGTCCGGGACCGGCTCTGGTCGTGGATGGGCTGCTCGATGGTCGCCTACTGGGGGAACCCGGCCCCCGACCGGGTCTCGACCCCGGGCTGGTTCCAGTTCAGCAGCCGGCACACCGGCATCTCGATGTTCGCCTTCGGGGACGGGTCGATCCGTCCGATCCGACACCACGCCAACAGCCCGGGCGACGCGAACTGGTACATCTACCAGCAGATCGGCGGGACGAACGACGGGTACACCGCCGACACCTCACCGCTGCTGCCGTAGCCGCCGGCCCGGCGACCGGGGTGCCCCGGCCGCCGGGCCGGCCCCCCCAACACACCCCGAGGTCCCGCCATGCCCGCCCGCCGTATGCTGGCCCGCCTGATGGTCTGCGCCGTCCTGGCCCCGCTGCTCGCACTGCCGTCCGGGTGTGGGTCGGACGACAAGCCGGCCGGCAAGGTCGGCGGCGACAAGCCCGTCGACCCGGCCTCAATGCCCAAGCCCAGGAAGGCCCCCGGCCGGGACGACTGACCGCGACCGCCGGGCCGACCCGGCCCCTCCGCGACCAAAGGTACGAAATGAGCCGTGTGGTTGGGAAGACCCCCGCCCGGGTCGGGCTCGCCGCCGTTCTGGTCGCCGCCGCGGCCGGGTGCGGCGGGTCGTCTGGGACCCCGGCGGCCGGCGGGCCGGACGGTCCGACCGCCGATGTCATCACCGGGGTGGTCCGGGTCGGGGACAAGCACCTGACCCACGGGACGGTGTCGTTCCACACGGCCGGCGGCCGGGTGGTCAAGGCGTTCATCGTCATCGACGGGTCGTACCAGATCCGCAACGCCCCGCCCGGCCCGGCCAAGGTGGTGGTGGTGTCCGGGGACCCGCCGAAGATGCCGGTGGCCGGCGGGGCCCCGCCCGCCGACGCGCCCAAGATGGTGAAGATCGACTTCGCCGCCAAGTACGGCGATGTCGCCACCACCGACCTGACCTACGACATCCAGCCCGGCCGGCACATGTACGACATCGTCTTGACCCCGTGACCCGCGGCCGGGTCGGTCGCCCGCCCGGCCGACGGACCCGCCAGGAATTTCGCCCGAGTCCCGTTGACACCCGCCCGACCCGCACGTTAATCTGGTCCAGACCTCTTCTTTTCTCCTTACCGCCGCACGGACTCGCAACCCGCCGCGGCCGACCGCACGTATCTCCTTCGGAGGCCCATCGTGTCCGCCACCACCTCCCGCGCCGCCGGGCGCGGACCCCGCCGCGGGTTCACCCTGATCGAGCTGTTGGTCGTCATCGCCATCATCGCCATTCTGATCGGCCTGCTCCTGCCGGCGGTCCAGAAGGTCCGGGAGGCGGCCGCCCGGACCCAGTGCCAGAACAACCTGCACCAGATGATCCTGGCCCTGCACGGGCACCACGACACCTACGGGGTGTTGCCGCCGGCCTTCCAGAACCCCGGGCGGAACTTCTACGGGTCGTGGTCGTGGGGCAGCCTGATCCTGCCGTACGTGGAGCAGGGGTCGCTGTACCGGGCGATGAACGTCGACGGCAGCCGGTTCGGGAACGAGCTGATGCACGTGACGGCCGCCGACGTGCCCGGGAACCTGAGCCAGACCAAGCTGAAGATCTTCCGCTGCCCGAGCGACATCGGCCCGGACATCAACGACCGGCGGAGCAACCACGCCCTGTCGAACTACCGGGCGGTGGCCGGCCCGTACACCTACCCGTTCATCTTCGTCGACCAGGACTTCGGCGGGGTGATGTGGATGAACAGCAAGGTCAAGCTGACCGACATCACCGACGGGACGAGCAACACCCTGGGGGTCGGCGAGTGCATGTGGGACATCACCCCCCCGCCCGGGTACTCGATCAAGACGGCCTGCATCTGGGCCGGGATGACCGGGTTCGTCCCCGGCACCAGCAGCGTCCGGATCAGCGACGTGACCTGGTGGGTGGACGAGGCCACCGCCCAGGTGAACGGGACGGCCACCCAGGCGTTCAGCAGCCGGCACACCGGCGGGGCCATGTTCGCCTTCTGCGACGGGTCGGTCCGGTTCTTCCGGACCGGGACCGACCCGAACAAGATCCGGTTCCTGGCCGGCCGGAACGACGGGGTCGTCATCAA
>JAIEQN010000144.1 GCA_019747685.1 Gemmataceae bacterium | reverse complement strand
CGCCGGCCGGCCACCGCCGACCGGGACTGACCGGGAACACTCGCTCGGTTGCTGCTTTCCTGGCGGGCGGGGGCGTCAGCCCCTGTTTCGTATCGAAAAACAGCGGGCTGACGCCCCCCGCTCGCCGGATTCCAACAGAGCAGAATCATGTCGAACCGGGTACACCCCGGCATCCGCGCCGTCTTCTTCGACGCCGTCGGCACGCTCACCCACCCCGACCCGGGGGCGGTGGCGGTGTACGCGGCGGCCGCCCGGCGGCGCGGGATCGACCTGTCACCCGACCTGATCCGCTCCCGCTTCTGGGCGGCGTACCGGGCCGAGGAGGAGGCCGACCGGGCGGCCGGGTGGGTCACGAGTGAGGCCCGGGAGGAAGCCCGCTGGCGGCGGATCGTGGCCGAGTCCTTACCGGAGGTGTCCGCCGACCCGTCCCTCTTCCCGGAGCTGTTCGGCCACTTCGCCCGGCCCGAGGCGTGGCGGGTCGACCCGGACGCGGCGGGCGTGTTCGCCGAGCTGCGAACCCGCGGCAAGACCCTCGGCGTGGGGTCGAACTACGACGCCCGGCTGCTGGGCGTGGCGGCCGGCCACCCGCCGCTCGACCCGGCCGCCCTGTCCTACGTCGTCAGTGCCGCGGTCGGGTGGCGGAAGCCGGGGCGGGGCTTCTTCGACGCGGTCGTGCGGGAGGCCGGCTGCGACCCGGGAGAGATTCTGTTCGTCGGCGACGACCTGGACAACGACTACCACGGGGCGACGGCCGCCGGGCTGCGGGCGGTGCTGCTCGACCCGCGAGGGCGGCACCCGGACATCCCCGACCGGATCCGGGGGCTGGCCGACCTCGTGTAGGGTGTGGCGAGCGTCCCGGAGGGACGCGACGGCGCACCGGGCGATGCGTGGTGCGTTGCCAGCCGGGGCTGCCGGACGGGGTATGACCGAACGGCATTTGACACCGGCCCGGGGGAATGTATAGTACGGGTGTACAGTTAAGCCTGCGGGGGCCCGGTCCGCGGGTGGTCGGTAGGTGTGGGGCAGAGCATGGCCGGGTGCGGCAATGCTGTGGTGGCGACGTAACCTCAAACCGGGTGACGGGTTCCTCTCCGCCGGAGGGTCGAGCATGACACCCCGGTCATGCACGCTCGGCGAGAAAATGCTGGAAATCCTCGCGAAAACGTAGCGGGAAGGGGCCGGTGAGAATGGCGGGGGGAGGGGGGTGGTATCCATCGGGAAATCGACGATCGTGGCCCAAATCATTCTTGGGTCGGCGGTTGCGGCCGAGAAGCGGTAAAACGAGGATGATCGGGCGTGGTCGGAAACAGCCGGATATGAGCGGCCGGCTTGACTACGATTTGGCTGCGTGCAGGTCTTCCATCGCCGCCTGGGCGGCCCGGAACCCGCTGGTCATGGCCCCGTCGATCGACCCGTTGTCCCGGTGGTCGCCGCAGACGTACAGCCCCGGCCGGAGCCGCGCCGGACGTTGCCAGGGGTCGAGCTTCCCGGCCGTCTGGTCCGGCAGCGAGTGCGGGATGCGGTAGACCCGCAGGAGCCGCCACCCGGCCACGTCCGGCCCGAACCAGTCGGCCAGTTGGGCCCGGGTTAGCCGGTCCAGTTCCGCATCTCTTTCGGCGGGCAGGCCGACCACCGACGCCGAGACGAGGTGTTTGCCCGGCGGGGCGTAGGCCGGGGCCGCGTTCGACATCACCACCAGCGAGTTGACCGGCCCGCGGCTCTCCCCGTCCAGGCAGAGGATCGGCTCGTCCACCGGCGGCCGGTCGGCGGCGTAGTACAGGGTGGTGCTGCCGTTCGACCCGGGGTCCGGCACCTCGTCGCCGAGCAGCTTCGCCGCGGCCGGCCCTTCGGTCGCCACGACGACCGCCCGGGCCCGTAGTACCTCTCCCCCGGCCAGCGTCACCTCGCGGTGGCCGACCCCGTAAACCGGCCGCTCGATGCTGACCGACCCGGCCGGCAGCCTGGACTCGATCTGCTCGGGGATGGCCTGCATCCCGGTCGCCGGGACGGCCCCCGGCCCCTCGGCGAACATCCGGAACACGAACCGGAAGAACCGGCTGGACGTGGTCAGCGACTTGTCCAGGGCGATCCCGCCGAAGAACGGCCGGAACAGCCGGTCGATCATCTTGTCCGTGAACTTGCCGTTCCAGCGGAGCAGGTCGAGCGTCAGCCGCTCGGCCTTGGCGAACTGCTCCTCCAGCTTGCCGGCCGTGATGTCCCAGGTGAAGGGCAGGAGCCTTAGCTTGTCCCGGGCCGTGCCGACCGGGTTGAACAGCGACCGGGCCGCGGCCACCGGCTCGGCCCGCGGATCGGCCACCCGGTGGAACTTGCCGCCCACCCGGACCAGCGCCCCGCGGGTGAACGACTTCAGATCGAGGGCGTCGAGGTCGAGGACCCGCCGGCCCTCGGGGTAAGCGGTGAGGTAGATTTGGAAGCCGCGGTCGAGCCGGAACCCGTCCACGGGGTCGGTCCGGACTCGGCCGCCGACAGCGTCGGACGCCTCCAGGATGCGGAACGGGACGCCGCACTCGGCCAGCCGCTTGCCGCAGCATAGCCCGGCCAGCCCGGCCCCGACAATGAGCACGTCCGGTTCGGTCATGCCCTTCAGCTTACGGCCGGCTACTTCTTCGGCTTCCGCTTCGGCCTGGCCTTCTTCGGCTTCGGGGTCGGCTCGTCGGCGAGGTCGGCGAACAGGTCGGCGACCTTGACCGCGAACCCTGGCAGCACGTCCCCGCCGGTCAGGGTGTCAGCTGGGCCGAGTGCGGTCACGTCATCCGGCGAGGTGTACACCCCCGCCGTCCGAGCCTTCGGGTCGATCACCCACACGAGCCGGACGCCGGAATCGAAGTACTCCTTCCGCTTCCGGGCCATCTCTGCCGGGGTGTTGGTCGGGCTCAGTACTTCGACGGCGAGGTCCGGGGCGAGGGCGGGGATCGGTTGGCGGGGAAACTTCCCGCCGGGCAGTTGGTCCCGCCGGATGAACGACACGTCCGGGGCACGAACGTACCGCGTCGAGATGCGGAGGAAGCCGTCGGCCCCGAGGAACACGCCGAGCTTGTTGGCTGCACCGAAGTGGAGGGCGAATACCTGTACCAGGGTAACGGCAACTAGCGAGGCATCGGCGGACATGGGCTTCTCCACCAGTGTGCCGTCGACCAACTCGAACAGCCGCCCCTCCCGGCGACGGATGCGAAGCACGTCCCTCGCGGTCGCCGTCCCGGGCGGCGGGTCGAGCCGCACCCGGCTGGCCGGGACCCCGAGGCCGGCCAGCAGTTCGTCGAGCATGACGAACCGCGCCTTCCGCACCTTCGGCGGCCGGGTCGTCCTCGCGGCGGATGCCATCGGTCGTCCTCCGTGAGCACTCGGGAGTCAGGCGTTCGACGGGGCGGGGACGGCCAGCAGGTCGTCGGTCGGCTTGAGCCGGTCCCGGAGCTGCCGCCCGGCCACCCGGTTGACCACCTCCAGGTACGCTAACGCGCTGGCCTCGACCACGTCCACGCTGACCGCCCTTGCCCGGGACCGCCGGCCCCGGTGCTCGATCTCGACCTGGGCCTCGCCCAGGGCGTCCATGTCCTGCGTCACCGACCGGACCCGGTAGTCGACCACCTTCACCCCCACCCCGGTCACCCGGTCGATCGCCTTGAATAGCGCGTCGATCGGGCCGTTCCCCACCGCCGCGTCCCGCCGGACCGACCCGTCGGCGTGGCGGAGGGCGACCGCGGCCGAGGTCTGCGACCCGGTCCCGGCCGTGCTGGTGAACCCGGCCAGGGCCCAGGTCGCCACCGCCCCGGCCTGCAACTGGTTCTCGGCCAGGGCCTCGATGTCCGCGTCGTACACCTCCTTCTTCTTGTCGGCCAGCTTCTTGAACTCCTCGAAGAGCCGGTTCAGTTGGTCGTCCGTCAGGTGGTAGCCGAGGTCGGCCACCCGCTGCTTGAGGGCGTGCCGGCCGCTGTGCTTGCCCAGGACGAGTTCCGTCCGGGCGATGCCCACGTCCTCCGGCCGCATGATCTCGTAGGTGCTCCGCTCCTTGAGCATCCCGTCCTGGTGGATGCCGGCCTCGTGGGCGAAGGCGTTCTGCCCGACGATCGCCTTGTTCCGCTGGACCGCCATCCCGGTGATGTGCGACAGCTTCCGGCTGACCGGGTGGAGCAGCCGGGTGTTGACCCCGGTGGACAAGTCGTAAAAGTCGTGGCGGGTGCGGAGGGCCATCACGACCTCTTCGAGGGCCGTGTTGCCGGCCCGCTCGCCGATCCCGTTGACCGTACACTCGACCTGCCGGGCGCCCTCCTGCAAGGCCGCGAGAGTGTTGGCCACGGCCAGCCCCAGGTCGTTGTGGCAGTGGACGGACAGTACGCACCGGTCGATCCCGCGGACGTGCTGCTTGAGGTGGCGGATGACGGCCGCGTAGTGGCTCGGGACGGCGTACCCGACGGTGTCCGGGATGTTCAGGGTGGTCGCCCCGGCCTCGACCGCCTTCTCGACCACCTCGGCCAGGAAGTCGAGTTCGGTCCGGGCCGCGTCCTCCGGCGAGAACTCCACGTCCTCGACGTACCCGCGGGCGCGTTTCACCCCCTCGACCGCCCGGGCGACGACCTCGGCCGGGGTCATCCGCAGCTTGAACTCCCGGTGGATGGCGCTGGTGGCCAGGAAGACGTGGATGCGGGGCCGCTCGGCCTCCTTGATCGCCTCGGCCGCCCGGTCGATGTCCGCCGGGTTGCACCGGGCCAGCCCGCAGATGACCGGCCCCCGGACCTCCCGGGCGATCGCCCGGACGGCCTCGAAGTCGCCCGGGGAGGCGATCGGGAACCCGGCCTCGATCACGTCCACCCCGAGGTCGGCCAGGGCCCGGGCCATCTCCAGCTTCTCCCCCAGATGCATGCTGCACCCGGGGCTCTGTTCCCCGTCCCGGAGGGTGGTGTCGAACACGATCACCCGGTTCGGGTCGGCCGGCGGGGTCATGGCGGGCTCCACAGTCAGGGGGTTAAACGAAGGCGGCCCCGGAACCTGTCGGTGTCCGGGGCCGTGGTCGTCGCGGGGTTGGGTTCAACCGTCGCGGGATGCGGGACCGCCCCGGGCCTGTCGGCCGAGTAGGAGCAGGTCGCAAAGCAGTCGGGCGGCGGTCATGGTCGGCCCGGGACGGGAAACCTCTGCCGCTAGTGTAAGGGACGCGGCCGCCGGGTGCAACCCGACTCCCGGATTGGTCCCGCCTGGGTTCGCCGAGGGTGGCCGGCCCCGGTCGGCTCTCATTGGTTTGGTTTGGGAACCCACACACCCCGCGGCCGAACTAATGATTTCGGCCAGAGCGACATGGCGACCTGAACCTTCCTGCCTGCGTTGCCATAAGGTCGCAGGCCGGGGTGCTGAGGCTGCCGGCACCCACCCTACCGCATGAAGGCCGGGTAGACCCGGTTGCCGTTCGGGTCGACGGACCGGTTGAGCCACAGATCGTACCAGTCGACGGCGGCGTTCACCGCCGGGCCGAGGCCGCCCTGGGCCTTCGGCTGCCACAGCTCGACCCGCACCTCGTTCCCGGCCCGGCGGACGGTCAGGGTCGCCGGCGGGAGGGCGTCGGCCGCCGCCACCACCGCGTCCCACGCCTTCGCCTCGGTTTCCGCTTGCTTCGGGTCGGCCGCCGGGGCCGGGACCGGCTGGAACCGCCGCCGGGCCATCCGCCCCGGGCCGGTCGGTGAGGCGGTCACGACCGGGCCGTCCGGCCCCACAGCCGCCAGCGCCCGCAGCACCACCCCGGGCGATACGGCCCCGACCCCGACGACCCCCGCTTCCGCCTTCATCGTGCCGTCCGCCGGCCCGCCCCCGACGACCGCCGCCGCGACGATCGCCCGGTCTAGCCCGACCGCCACGACACCGTCTTTGCGGGCGTAGTGAACCGCCGCCTTCCACGGCAACCCGGTCCCGGGCAGCGAAAGGACGCGGATGCCGTCGACCGTCTCGGCCGACGGCTGCGGCGGGTCGGTCTTGGCCAGGTCGCCGGTCAGCCGGGGCAAGAACTCCTCCCACGCGGCCGCCGCCTCCGGTCCGTCCGTGTGCAGCACGAGCGTCGGCAGCGGTACCGCCCCCTTGGGCAATTCCTGCTTGGCCGGCATCACCACCGTCACCGCCCGGACTCGCCCCGTCAGTGTTTCCGCCGTCGAAGTCTTGTACTTCGCGTCCAGCTCCTTGGCCCGCTCGCTCGGCAGCGGCCCCAGACCGCCGGCGGCCTGGGACAGGGCGTCGAGCAGCCCCATCACCAAGGCCGCACGGTCCTTCTCCGGCAGGGCCACGGCTAGGGCGAACCCGGCCGGGGCCGGGGCGAGCCGCAACAACCCGGGGTCTACGCCAGGGCCGGCCAGGAAGCCGAGCAGCGGGCTGGGCTTGGCCGGGTCGAACGCGGCCGCGGCGGTCAGCGACAGCCCGCCGTCCCGGACCCGGGCGACCCCGGCGACGTACCGGACGGCCCGCACGTCGGCCACCAGCTTGAACCACCCGAGGGCGTCCGGCTCGACCCCACGCCCGGCCGCCTTTACCGCCTGGTCGAACGCCGCACAGAACCGCGGGGCGTCGGCGTAGAAGAACACCCCGGCCCGGCGGTGGGCCTTCGCCGCCTCCCGGAACCCGTCCGTCCCGGCCAGGGCCGCCCCCTGCCCCCGAAACCGCTCGACCACCAGCCCGACCGTCGGTCGGTCTGTCCCGGCCACGAACAACCCCGGCAGGTATGCGAAGGTCGGCTCGTGGGCGCCCTCGGCCGGCGGCTTCGAGTTGTCGATCTTCTGCCGGTTCTCGACCTGGTCGTAGGTCATCATCGGGGTGCGGTACTGGTAGACCGGCACGTCCCCGGCCACTCCCACCTTGCGGAGGCCGGGGGAGGTGAGAAAGGCCAGGGCCACGAGGCCCGCGGCCGGGCTGTCCCCGGTCAGCACCGCCACCGCCCCGCGGGGTTCGCCCCGGTCGGTGAACCCGGTCAGCCCGGCGGCGATCCGCAGCTTGGGCAGCTCGGCGGCCAGTTCAGGCGTCCCGAGCAGCCCCAGCAGGCCGAGCTCGTCCTTGGCCAGGTCGCGGGGGTCGGTGGCCGCGTCCCGCCGCTTGTGGACGAACGCCAGCCCGTCCTCCAGGACCGACCCGCGGACCAGCCCGGCCAGCTCCGGGGCGACGGCCGCCGGGTCGTGCAGCTCGGCGTAGGCGAGGGTGCTGGCCGGGAACAGGCCGGCCGGGTCGGGCGGGTCGGCGGCGACCGCCGCGGGGCCGAGGGCAGCGAGCACCAAGACCGGGGCGACCGTGCGGCGGGGGTTCAAGGCGGCCTCCGGCATGACAGGGTACGACCGTCGGGGATAAGTCCAAACTAAGGGCGGAGGGCCTGCCCCACAACCGCTTTCCGTCACGGCCCGCGGCCGGGCATTGCCGGACCCCCCCTCCCCCTTTGTTTTCACCGCCAAGCTCGCCGCGGCCGAACCGGCCGTGCCGTCACAACTTCCGTTCCATTCCGGGCCGTCTCCGAACACACCACCCTGTCGTGCTCGGTGTCATTTTCTCCCCCAACCGGATGACCCCGTTCGACTTCCGGCCCGACCCGAGCAGTACCGGACCCGATCATGCTCGCCACCTTCTCGCCCGGCCGGACCGACCCGGCCCGAATACTATACAAAATATCATTTATCCGCCGCCACTTCAACCTCGGTTGTTGACTGCCCGGCGGGTGCTGACGCACGGGCAGGTCGGCTCTAGACCCGGCGAGCGCATCAGGCGGGATCGAGTGGCCGGAGGGGGTCAGACTCGACGGGCTGAGCCCGGCATCCCGCGGCTACTCCCTCGCCCGCGGCGGCGGGGCGACGGCGGGGGAGGTCGCGGCGAGCAGGGCGTCCACATCGGCCCAGAGGGACTCCCACGCCCCGCGGTCCGCCGGCGGCATCGCCGCCAGCCACGCCGGGTCGCGGACGGACGCCAGGCCCGCGTCGTTCCTCCAGTAGGTCAGCGCGTACCGCACCCCCGACCAGTGCCTCGGGGCCCTCGCCTGGGCGGCCCGCAGGTCGAGGTCGGCCCGCAACCACCGCAGGGCCAGCCCGGTCAGGTGCCCCCACTCCTCGACCCCCAGCGCGGTCGTCTCCTCGTCCCTACCCGCGGCCGCCTGGACGGCACACCAGGCGGCGCTGTAGCGGTGTACGGCGCCGAGGTCGGCGACCAGGGCGGGGTCGGCGGCGAACGCCCGGCCGTAGAGTCGCACCGCCAGGACGTACCGCCTGTCGAACGACCGGTGGGCGAGTTCGGCCAACTCGGTCGCCTCGGCCGCGGTGGCGGGATTGGCCCGGCCGGAGTCCACCTCGACCATCCGGGCCCGCTCGGCCCGCCTCCGGACGGTGACCCCGAGCCACTCGCGGAAGGTGGCGTCCGCCGGCGCCGCCGCGACCGCCTGGCGGTACCACCCCCCCGCCGCGGCCAGGTCCCGCCGCTTGTCGTAGACGAGCCCCATGTTGAAGTAGGTCTTGGCGGAGCCCGGCTCGACCGCCATGGCGGCCCGGTAACTCGCCTCGGCGCCGTCCAGGTCCCACTTCGCCAGCAGCACGTTGCCCAGGTTGGCGTGGGCCCCGGCGTACCCGGGTACTTCTTGCCGACCTCGATCGCCCGGCGGGCGCTCGCCAGGGCCTCGCCCCAGTTGCTCATTCCCCGCCAGGCGTCGGTGACCAGGTTGTGGGAGTAGGGGCTGTCCGGCCGCAGCGCCACCGCCACCCGGGCCCAGGCGGGCATTTCCGGGAGCCGGTCGCCGCCGGACCCCGACAGCCGTTGGGCGATCCGGTAGGCCAGCGGGTAGTACCCCGGGTGGGTCTTCCAGGCGGCGGCCATCAGCCGCACCCCGTCCTCGGGCGGCACCGTCCGGTGGTACCCGACCGACGCCGCGAACCAGGTCGGGACGTTCGACCCGTCGAGCCCCCCGACCAGCGCCCGCACCCGGCCCTCGTCGCCGGCCCGGAGGGCCGCCCGGATCGCCACCCGGCCGGGGTCCGGGTCGAGCCGGTCGAGCAGCCGGCCGAGCCGC
>JAIEQN010000044.1 GCA_019747685.1 Gemmataceae bacterium | reverse complement strand
GTCGGTCGCCGGGGCGGCCGCCGTCCCGGCCAGCTCGACCGCCCGGCGGAGCGACGCCCCCGCGGCCGGCCGGTCGCCGAGGGCCTGCTGGATGTTCCCAACCCTCAGCAGGGCACGGACCTGGCCCCGTTTGGTGTCCGGGTCGTCGCCCGCTTCCTCGGCGAAGGCGGCGTACTGGTCGAGTAGCCGGCGGAGGACATCTTTCTGATCCGGGGTCAGGACCCGCTCCCGGGTGAACCACCCCTCCAGGGCGTCCGAGGTCAGGGTGTCCAGGGCCGCCCGGGTCCGCTTCCGGGCGTCGGACTCCCGCACCAGGGCGGCTTGCACCTTACGGTTGGCCGCGTCCCGCTGGATGATCCCGACGGCCAGCACCCCCACCAGGGCGACCAGGACGGCCACCGCCCCGGCCGCCACCATTACCGGCCCGCGGGTCCGGCGGACGAACTTCCGCACCCGGTAGGTCCGGCTCGGCGGGGCCGCCGCCACCGGCTCGCCGGCCAGGTACCGGCCCACGTCGGCGGCCAGCCCGTTGGCCGTCTCGTACCGCCGGGTGCGGTCCTTCTCCAGGGCCTTCATCACGATCCAGTCGAGGTCCCCCTTGACCAGCGCGGCCAGCCGCCGCGGCTCGGTGTGCCGGTTGGCCGCGATCGACGGCAGGGCGTCGGCGGTCGAGAGCTTCTGGCTCGGCCGGGGCGGGTCGACCTCCCGGACGATCCGCAGCACCTCCAGCAGGGCCGCCTGGCCGAGCGTCTTCCGGTCTACCGGCGTCGAGCCGGTCAGCAGCTCGTACAGGAGGACGCCCAGGGCGTAGATGTCGGCCCGGGTGTCGATGTCGAGCTGGTTGAACGACGCCTGCTCCGGGCTCATGTACTCGGGCGTCCCGACCACCGCCCCGAACCCGGTCATCAACGTCTTGTCCGTCAGCGGCGACCCGGCGGCTTTCGCCACCCCGAAGTCGATCACCTTCGGGACCGGGCGGTCGTCGTACAGGGCCACCAGGACGTTAGACGGCTTGATGTCCCGGTGGATCACCCCCTTCTGGTGGGCGTGCTGGACCGCCTGGCAGACCGGGATGAAGAGTTCCAGCCGCTCCCGCGGGGTCAGCCGCCGGTCGTCGCAGAACCGGGTGATGGGGACGCCCTTCACGAGTTCCATCACGAAGAACGGCCGGCCGTCCGGGGCCGCCCCGGCGTCCAGCACCTTCGCAATGTTGGGGTGGTCCATCAGGGCCAGGGCCTGCCGCTCGGCCTCGAACCGTGCCAGCACGGCCTTCGAGTCCATCCCGGCCTTGATCAGCTTGACCGCGACGGCCCGCCGGACCGGCTCGGTCTGCTGGGTCGCCCAGACGGTCCCCATCCCGCCCTCGCCGATCGGCTCGACCAGCTTGTACCGGCCGCCGAGTACGGCCCCGGCATCGGCCTTCGGATCGTGGGGGGAAACCGACTCGGGGCCGGGGGTGTACGCCCCCGTCAGGGGCAGGCCGGCCGGCGGGCGGTCGAGCAGGTTGCTGGCGGCGTCGGCGGCCAGTAGCTCCTCGACCTCCCGGCGGAGGGCGGGGTCGCCGGCACAGGCCCGGTCCAGGTAGGCGGCCCGCTGTGCCGGGTCGGGGATGGCCCGGGCCGCGGCGAAGATCGACTCGTCGGTCACGGCGGGCACCTCCGGCCGGGGCGGCGGGGTCAGCCACCCCACAATGCGCGAACGGCCGGCCGGACGCACCACGAATTCCGCCGCGATTGTTCGCCCGCCGGCGGGGTGTCCGGGCCGGACCCGCGGCCGGTCGGGCAACACCGGGCGTTTTTTGCTTGCGGGGCCGCGCCGCCCTTCCTATCGTGTTCGATACTTTTGTCCCCGGTCCGGCTCCCCCCGAGGCCCGACATGCCGGGCATCCCCCTGCCAGTCCGATCCCGCGGGTTCGGCCAGACCACCCGCCGGGACCGGTGGTGGCTGACGCCGGCGGCCGTGGCCGTCGGCCTGGGTGCGTTCGTCGTCTACGCCACCTGGGCCGCCCTCCAGGGGCAGCACTATACGTATGGCCCTTACCTGTCGCCGTTCTACTCCCCGGAGCTGTGGGGGCCGTCCGAGCACGCCTGGTTCGGGCCGCTGCCGCCGGGGTGGCCGGCCGGGCTGCCGTACTCGCCGGCCCTCCTGATCCTGTGGGCCCCCGGCGGGTTCCGGCTGACCTGCTATTACTACCGCGGGGCGTACTACAAGGCGTTCTGGGCCGACCCGCCGGCCTGCGCCGTCGGCGAGCCGCGGACGGGGTACATCGGCGAGAGCAACTGGCCGCTGCGGATTCAGAACATCCACCGCTACTTCCTGTACGTCGCCATCCTGTTCATCGGCCTCTTGGCCTGGGACGCGGTCAAGGCGTACTGGTTCGCCGACGGGTTCGGGGTCGGGGTGGGCAGCCTCGTGCTGACGGCCAACGTCGTCCTGCTGGCCGGGTACACGTTCGGCTGCCACTCCTTGCGGCACCTGGTCGGCGGCCGGCTCGACTGCGTGTCGAAGGCCCCGACGTGCCACACGCTGTACAAGGGGTGCAGCGCGCTGAACCGCCGGCACCCGGCCTGGGCCTGGGCCAGCCTGTGCTCGGTCATGTTCGCGGACCTCTACGTGAGGCTGTGCTCGATGGGCGTGTGGCGGGATTTGCGGATCGTGTAGGCGAAGTTTGTAGGGTGTGTCGAGCCGGCCGGCGGCCGGCGATGACGCACCGGCGATGTGTGGTGCGTCGTCGCGGTCCGCGGACGGACCGCTCGACACACCCGACGAAGACCCACCGAATCACGGGCTGCAACTGTGGACCACCAGACCCACGAACACGATGTCATCGTCATCGGGGCCGGAGGGGCCGGGCTGCGGGCGGCCATCGAGGCGTCGGCCGCCGGGGTGTCCGTCGGCCTGGTCTGCAAGTCGCTGTTGGGCAAGGCCCACACCGTCATGGCCGAGGGCGGGATCGCGGCGGCCCTGGCCAACGTCGACGACCGGGACAACTGGAAGGTCCACTTCGCCGACACCATGCGGGGCGGGCAGTACGTCAACAACTGGCGGATGGCCCAGCTCCACGCCCAGGAGGCCCCGGCCCGGGTCAACGAGCTGGAAGCCTGGGGGGCCGTCTTCGACCGCACCCCGGACGGCCGCATCCTCCAGCGGAACTTCGGCGGGCACAAGTACCCGCGGCTGGCCCACGTCGGCGACCGCACCGGCCTCGAACTGATTCGCACCCTCCAGGACCACGGCATCCACAAGGGGATCGCCGTGTACATGGAGCGGACCGTGGTGCGGCTGCTGCTGGACGCCGGCCGGGTCACGGGTGCCCTGGCCTACGACCGCGAGCGGGGCCGGTTCACCGTGTTCAAGGCGAAGGCCGTCATCCTGGCCTGCGGCGGGGTCGGCAAGGCCTACAAGATCACCTCGAACTCGTGGGAGTGTACCGGCGACGGCCACACCCTGGCCTACGACGCCGGGGCCGAGCTGATCGACATGGAGTTCGTCCAGTTCCACCCGACCGGGATGATCTGGCCGCCGAGCGTCCGCGGCATCCTGGTGACCGAGGGCGTCCGCGGCGAGGGCGGCGTCCTGCGGAACAAGGACGGCCACCGGTTCATGTTCGGCGACATCCCGGACAGCTACAAGCCGCAGACGGCCGCCGACGAGGAGGAGGGGTTCCGATACGTCCTCGGGGACAAGGAGGCCCGCCGGCCGCCGGAACTCTTGACCCGCGACCACGTGGCCCGGTGCATCGTCCGGGAGGCCCGCGAGGGGCGGGGCAGCCCGCACGGCGGCGTCTTCCTCGAACTCCAGACGTTCGCGGAATGGTTCGGCCGGCGGGTGAAGGGGTTCAAGGCCGAGTTGCACTGGAAGAAGAAGCTGCCGAGTATGCACCACCAGTTCAAGGAGCTGGGCGGGCTGGACATCACGAAGGAGCCGATGGAGGTCGGCCCGACGACGCACTACATGATGGGCGGGGTGCGGGTGGACAGCGACACGCAGATGTCGCGGGTGCCCGGGCTGTTCGCCTGCGGCGAGTGCGCCGCCGGGATCAACGGGGCCAACCGGCTCGGCGGCAACTCGCTGTCGGACTTGCTCGTCCTCGGGAAGCTCGCCGGCGAACACGCCGCCCGGTACGCGAAGGACCGCCCGGCCGCGGGCGTCCCGGCCGACCAAGCCGAGGCGGCCGCCCGGCGGGCGCTGGAGCCGTTCGACCGCCCGGCCGGGGAGAACCCGTTCCAGGTCATGTTCGACCTCCAGGACATGATGCAGGACCTCGTCGGCATCGTCCGCAAGGAGGACGAGATGGTCCGGGCGCTCGACGGGCTGGAGAAGCTGAAGGCCCGGGCGGCGGCGTGCCACGTGGCCGGCAACCGCGAGTACAACCCGGGCTGGCACACCGCCCTCGACCTGCACAACCTCTTGACCGTGTCCGAGGGCATCACCCGGGCGGCGCTGGTGCGGAAGGAGAGCCGCGGGGCGCAGTTCCGCGACGACTACCCGGCCAAGAACACCAAGGAGTTCGGCCGGGTGAACACGGTCGTGTGGCGTGGCCCGGACGGGTCGATGCACATCCGGCTGGAGCCGATCCCGCCGATGCCGGACGAACTCAAGGACGCGATCCGGGCCGAGGCCGGCGGGACGCTACCCGAGGAACTGAGATGAGTACAAGCCGCAAGATGAACGCGGATTTACGCAGATTGAGAGTCGGAAAATCTCTTATTTTAATCAGTGTTTATCTGCGTTGATCGGCGGCTGACTCTGTACCCGGCTGGGAGCGGCTCATGGCGACTGCGACGTTCCGCATCTGGCGTGGCACAGCCGAAAAGGGTGAGTTCCGGGACTACACGGCCGAGGTCGGCGAGGGGATGGTGGTCCTCGACGCCGTCCACCAGATTCAGGCGACGCAGGCCCCGGACCTGGCCTGCCGGTGGAACTGCAAGGCCGGCAAGTGCGGGTCGTGCTCGGCCGAGGTGAACGGCAAACCCCGGCTCATGTGCATGACCCGGGTGTCCGACCTGCCGCTCGATGTCCCCGTCATCGTCGAGCCGATGCAGGCGTTTCCGCCGGTCAAAGACCTCGTCACCGACGTGTCGTGGAACTACGAGGTGAAGAAGCGGATCGCCCCGTTCAGCCCCCGGAAGCCGGACGCCCCGGACGGGACCTGGCGGATGGCCCAGGAGGACGCCGACCGGGTGCAGGAGTTCCGCAAGTGCATCGAGTGCTTCCTGTGCCAGGACGTGTGCCACGTCCTGCGGGACCACCACAAGCACGCCGCGTTCATCGGCCCGCGGTTCCTGGTCCACGTCGCCCAACTGGAGATGCACCCGCTCGACACCGGGGACCGGGTGGCCGCCCTCAAGAACGACAACGGCATCGGCTACTGCAACATCACCAAGTGCTGCACCAAGGTCTGCCCGGAGCACATCACCATCACCGACAACGCCATCATCCCGCTCAAGGAGCGGGTGGTGGACGACCACTACGACCCGGTGTTGAAGCTGATCCGGCTGGTCCTCCGCCGGAGGGGGTGACCCGTGTTCGAGCTGAAGCCGCTCTCGCCGGGGGCGGTCCCGGCCGCGCTGGAGAAGGCCGTCCGCTACCGGCTCTTGAACGAGCCGGAGCAGGCCGAGAGCATCTGCCAGGACGTGCTGGCGGTCGAGCCGGACAACCAGGAGGCGCTGGTCATCCTGGTCCTCGCCCTGACCGACCGGTTCGGCGGCCCCCGGCCGGCGTCCGAGCAGGCCGCCCGGGAGTTGCTGCCGCGGCTACACGGGGAGTACGCCCGGGAGTACTACGCCGGGATCGTCGCCGAGCGGGCCGGGATCGCCTGGCTGAGGTCGGACCGGCCCCGGGCCGGGGCCGCCGCCTACGACTACTTCCGCCGGGCGATGGCCCACTTCGAGGCGGCCGAGGCGGTCCGCCCGCCGGACAACGACGACGCCCGGCTGCGGTGGAATAGCTGCGCCCGGATGATCACGTCCGACCCGGACGTGGCCCCCTACGACGGGGCCGCGGACGGGGCCGACGCCGGCGACTAACCAGCGGCCGCCTTCCGCCGGCGGGCGAACCCGAGCAGGCCCAGCCCGCCGGCCGCCACCAGCGACAGGCTCGCCGGCTCCGGCAGGGCCGTCGGGGTGGCCATGAACCCCCAGTAGAACCCGCTGCCCGGGACGAACGTCCCGCCGACCAGCTCCCCCCGGTTGTTCAGGTCATACACCACGAACGGCTGGGCCCCGTGCCGGCCGAGGAACACCCCCGTCTCCCAGGTCGTCCCGTCGTAGGTCCAGAACGTCCCGCCGGCGAACCCGACCGCCTGCCCCAGGTCGTTGACCGCCACCGAGTCCCAGTACCCCCCGCCCGGCGGGTCGAAGAACCCGGCGAACGTCCCGTCCAGGTTCCACTCGCCGTACCGGCCGGGGTTGACCCCGTCGTACAGGTAGCCGAACAGGGTGGTCGGGGTCAGGTTGTCGAACGTGGGGAAGTCGGTGTACCCGGCCGGGAGTTCCAGCCGGGTCAGCCCGCCCCCGACGGTGTCGTACAGGTAGTACGCGAACGGCCCGCCGCCGAGGGTGAACCCGCGGACGGCCAGCAGCCCGTCGGCGTTCATCAGGTCCGCGAACCCGAACGGGAGCGAGAAGTTGGTGAACCCGTCGGCCTCCAGCGGGTGCCACTGGGCCGTCCCGTCGGTGGTGGTGAACACCTGCCGCCGCCCGGCGTCGTCCCGCCCGGTCCCGTAGGCGACCCCGTTCGGGTTGACGCCCCGGAGGGCGGTGACGGTGTAGCCCGGCCCGCCGGCGACCGGGCGGACGGCACCGCCGGCGTACAGGTAGTACGGCGGGGTCACGCCGCCGAGCTGGCCGACCACCGTGCCGGTGTTGCTGATCCCGGTGGCGGTGCCGGAGTAGCTGGTGGACGACAGCCCCGGGATGGGGTTGAAGGGGCCGCCGAAGGTGTGGGTGGCCGGCAGGTACGGGCCGTAGGGGGTGTCGAGGGCGACGTACCCGGCGGCGACGCCGTTGTCGTTGAGGACGTACATCAGGCAGTCCTGGAGCGACGGGTAGTTCCGCGGGCTCAGCTCGTCGAACCGGTAGTACCCGGCCCGGGCCGGGGCGGAGCAGAGCAGGACCGCCAGGGCGGCCCCCAGCAGGGTGGCGGGGCGGGGTCGCATGGGTGGCTCCGGGGGGTGGTGCGGCTCCGGGTCCGGGCCGCGGAACAGTTCTACCCACTAACACGGACAGGCCGGCGGGTCGGGACACCCGCGGCGGGGAATTTTTTCGCCCGGCCGGATTCGGCGGGGCAGTCCGGGGCCGGTTCCTGTCTAATCCGGTGCGGGGTCCGTCGCCGCGGGCAGGGGGTAATCCGTTTGCCGGCGGCCGGGGGGGCGGGTATGGTGGGGGCGACCCGCCGCCCCCGGAGCCGTCCCGTGAGCCTCCCCCCGTCCCTGCTGGAGCGGCTCCGCCCGCTGCTGCGGCTCCAGGCCCGCCGGCTCCAGCTCGACCGGCGGCTGGGGCGGCGGTTCGACCCGTCCGACCTGGCCCAGGAGACGATCCTGCGGGCGTGCGAGCGGGCCGACCAGTTCCGCGGGACGACCGAGGCCGAGGCGGTCGCCTGGGTCCAGCAGATCTTCCGGACGGTGGCCCTGAACAAGGTGGCCGAGGCCACCGCCCAGGCCCGGGACTACCACCGGGAGGTGCCGTTCGACGACCTGCTGGCCGAGTCGTCGGTGTGGGCGGCGGCCCTGCTGGCCGACCCGAGCCCGGCCCCGGACGACAAGGCGGCCCGGGTGGAGGTGCTGGCCCGGCTGGCCGAGCGGGTCGAGCGGCTGCCCCCGGACCAGCGGGACGCCGTCAACCTGTGGCGACTCCAGGGCCTGTCGGTGCCGGCCATCGCCGGGCTGCTGGACAAGACCCCGAAGGCGGTGGCCGGGCTGATCCACCGCGGCCTGCTGGCCCTGCGGGCGTTCGCCGACGACGAGGGGCTCGAACCGCCATGACCACGACCCCGCCCCCCGACCTGGACGACGCGGTCCTCTCGTACCTGGCGGCGGTCGACGCCGGGGCCAACCCCGACCCGGCCGCCTGGCTGGTCCGGTACCCCCAGTTCGCCGACCAGCTCGCCCCGTTCTTCGCCGCCGAGCGAGAGGTCCCCCGGGTCGCCCTCGCCACCCCGAGCCCGACCGGGGCCGACGCTACCCCCGTCCTGCCCGGGGGCGGCCCGACCGCCGCCTGGCCGGCCGACCGGTTCGAGTGGGGGCCGGAACTCGGCCGGGGCGGGATGGGCGAGGTGGTCCGGGTCCGCGACCGCGTCCTCGGCCGGTCGGTGGCGGTCAAGGTGCTCCAGCGGCGGCACTACTCCCGGCCCGGGATGGTCGCCCGGTTCCTCGACGAGGCCCGGATCGCCGGCGGCCTCCAGCACCCGGGCGTCCCGTCCGTCCACGACGTCGGCACCACCCCGGACGGCCGGCCGTTCCTGGTCATGCGGCTGGTCGAGGGCCAGACCCTCGCCGAGCAGCTCCGGCAGCGGCCGACCCCGGCCGACGACCTGCCGCGGTTCCTGAAGGTGTTCGAGCAGGTGGCCCAGACGGTCGCCTACGCCCACAGCCGGGGGGTCGTCCACCGGGACCTGAAGCCGCACAACGTCATGGTCGGGGCGTTCGGCGAGGTGCAGGTCATGGACTGGGGGCTCGCCAAGCAATTGCGGAATGCGGAATGCGGAATGCGGAATGACGAACCGGAGCCGGAGCCGGATGCTTCGTCTTCTATTCCGCAATCCGAATTCCGCACTCCGCAATTCGACGACCGGACTGTTCCCGGGACCGCGGTCGGGACGCCGCAGTACATGCCGCCGGAGCAGGCCCGGGGCGAGGTCGGCGCCCTCGGCCCCCGGGCCGACGTGTTCGGCCTCGGGGCCATACTGTGCGAAGTCCTGACCGGCCGGCCGCCGTTCGCCGGCCCCGACCCGCTCGGCCAGGCCGCCCGGGGCGACGTGGCCGACGCCGTCGGGCGGCTCGGGGCCTGCGGG
>JAIEQN010000355.1 GCA_019747685.1 Gemmataceae bacterium | reverse complement strand
CGGCCGCCCCGGCACCGCCGCCCGAGCCGCCGGCCCACACCCCGCCGCCGGACGCCGCCCCCCGCGGGCGGAGCGGCCGGGCGAAGCTCACCGTCCACCTGGACGCCGCCCTGGTCGAGCGGGTCAAGAACGCGGCCTACTGGAACCCCCGGCTGACCATCGCCCGGATCGCCGCCGAGGGCATCCAGGCCGCCCTCGACCGTGTCGAGCGGGAGAACGGCGGGCCGTACCCACAGCGGGAGTCCGAGCTGGTCGGCGGCCGCCCGATCAAGTGAGTTCCACCCCCACACCCCCGGTTCGTGCTTTTACTCCGGAGTCGTGCCGTGGGTTCGTGCTTTTGCCCCGGAGGAGGCCCGCCCGGTTCGTGCTTTTGCTCCGGAACCGGCCGCCCCGTTCGTGCTTTTGCTCCGCCGGGTGGGGGGTAACCCCGTGTGGCGAATAAAGTTCTCGACGGGTAAACATTAATGATCTAAAAGTACATGCATTAAACTTTAACGGGGTTGAAGCTGGGGGATGGGGGGCAGGGAAGACGGACCAGAGGCGGCGTCGAGCGTCCTCGAGCGGGTGCTCCGCAACGCGATGGCGGCGACGGGCGGGGAGGGGGCACCGGCCGGCCGGCCGTCACCCGAGCCGCCCACGGACGCCGGCGACCCGCCGCCTGGGCGGTACGACTTCGACCTGGCCGAGTTCCCGCTGTTCTCGTTCTGCAAGCCCCGGCTCGCGGCCCGGGGGCGTGCCCCGCTCGCCTACGCCGACACCATCACCGGCCGGTACGGGAAGCCGGTCGCCCGCTCGTGGGCGGCCTACCCCGGCCCGTTCGGGGTCGGCGGGGCGTCCGCCCAGGCCCTCCTGTTCGACCTCCTCCAGCTCTACTGGGAGCAGGGGGCGACCGGATCGACCATCCAGTTCGGGACGCTGCGGTCGCTCCTCCTCCGCCGGGGCGGGCGGAACCCGTCGCGGCGGGACTACGACCGGGTCCGGCGGGACCTGGATGTCCTCCGCGGGTACGACTTCCACTGCACGAACGCCTTCTGGGACACCCGCCGGAAGGCCTACGTGGACATGAAGTGGCGGCTGTTCGGGTCGGTCTTCTTCTTCAAGCCCCACCCGGACGACCCGGACCGGGAACTCCCCTACGGGTTCGTCGAGGTCAGCCCGGTGTTCCGGGAGGCGGCCCGGTCGAGGGGGCTGTTCTCCCTCGGGTTCACGGCCGCCGTGTTCCATCAATTGAAGCCACTTGAGCAGCGGCTGGCCGTGTACCTGGCCAAGAAGTTTGCCAGCCAGGCCGTCCACCGGCGGTTCGTGGACGACCTGGCCCGGGCCCTGCCGGTCGAGGCGGCCGACCCGGCGGACGTCCGGAAGGCCGTCAAGGCCGCGGCCGGGGGGCTCGTCGCCCGGGGCGTCCCGATTCTCGCCGGGTTCCGGGTGGAGAAGGGGCGGGCCGGGCGGTACCTGGCCACCTTCGACCGGCTTGCCGCCCCGCCCCGCGACCACCCCGGGGTCCGGCCGGCCGCCGCTACAGAACCCCCCGAGGTTGCCGCCCAGGTCGACCGGATCGCGGCCGCGGTCGGGTCGGCGGCCGACCGGCTGTGGTGGGCCCAGTGCGTCCGCCGGCTCGGGGCCGGGGCGGTGGACCGGGGGCTGGGGCTGTTGGCCGAGGCCCGACGGGGCGGGCGGGTCCGGAGCCCCGGGGCCCTGCTCACCACCTTCTTCAAGGGGTTCGCCGCCGAGCAGGGGGTCCTCCTCGCCTGAGCAACGGTTCGGCCGCGGGAGGGCGGCGGGCGGCCGGGGTTTCGTCGTCCCAAGACCGCCCCGGCCCACGACCCGAACCCCGCCCACTCGCTTCCCCTCGACCGTCGGGCGGGCGGCCCTCCTCGACCCCTTACCCAGCCGTGGAACTTGTGGCGGTCTCGAACGATTGCCGGTTGTCTTCACGCCTCCGGCGGGGATTTTGGAGGCATCCGGCGGCCGGTAGGGGGTGCAGCCGGCCGGCCCCGCGCCGTGAGAACCTCGGGGGTGACGGCCACCCCCGACCGCCGCCCCGAAGGTCCCCGCCCGCGGCGTGCTTCCGGCTCGTGGAGAACGGCCTGGTTCGACTCGTGCTCAAGCCGGTTTGTCGAACAAGTTTTCTCCCAGAATGGTGCGCTCAGCGGCGGGCCGCCGGGGTCGGGCTGGCGGGCTGCTGGCGGCCGGGGTAACGTCGGCCCATGACCACCGCGGCCCACGACCCGAACCCCGCCCGTTCGCTCGCCCTCGCCCGTCGGGCGGGACGGCTGCTCGAATCCATCGACCGCCTGACCCTGGCCGCCGGCGATGTCCAGGACGCCCTGGCGGAGGAGCGGGGGTGGGTGGACGCCGTCCGGTTCTTCGCCTCGGAAGGGACATTGACCCCCGCCGGGGTGGTCGATGGCGAGGCCGCCCTGTCGGAGACCGAGCGGTTGGTGGGCGAACTGTCCTCCGGCCCCGCGGCCGGTCCTCCGGATGACAGAGGGGAGTCGTTCGAGGTCACCGCCGAGCCGGCGGTCACCCTCCACTCCCGGGCCGTGGCCAACGCCTGGTACACCCTTTCCCCGCGGGCGGACGGGACCGTCGGAGTCCGGTACGGGGCCTGGTGCCAGGGGCTCGGGGGGATCGACCACCCGTGGCGGGCCTACGCCGACCGGGCGAGCTGCCTCCGCCGGTTCGTAGCCGACGTGCGGGCCCTGCTGACGAACCCCGTCCCGCTGGGCCCGGACCAAGAGGCGGCCCGGGCGGAGTTACTGGGCCTGGTCGAGAACATCCTATCGGACCACCGACTACGTTCGGAGTAAGGCGACAACGCCGGCCCGGGCCGGGAGGTCGCTCACCGGGCGAGGCCCGGGGGTTCGGCCCCGGGCCGAGCGTGTTCCCCATTCGCCACCGCGAACGGTAGGCCGGCGGCGGCCGCGTACGCGGCCAGGATCGCCGGGCCGGCCCCACGAAGCAGCCGGCGTGCCAGCGGGCGGTCGGCCTGGAGGTCGCGGTACGCAGCCGCGAAGGCCGCGGCGAACAGCTCCGCCGGGCCGCCCGGGCGGCGACGGGCCAGGTGGCGGCGGTGGGCGAAGAGCCCGATGTAGATCGAAAACTCCGTCCCCTTGACGGTCATCAGCCCCGACCCGCGGAGGGTGGACGCGACCGGCTCGTACGCGATCACCCCCTCGCCGGAGTTGACCTTCCCCCCGGCGGCCAGCGGGCAGGTCACGCCGGTAAGGGGGGCCCGCTGGACCTTCGCCGGCAGCGCCCCGTCCACCACCCCTTCTGGTGCGGCGGACTGCATGACGGCGAACCCCCCCTCGCAGACGTACACCTTCCGCAGGTCGTTGAGCCACGGAGACCGGGCGAGTACGCACTGCCGGATCTGGTGGATCGGGCAGACCAGCCGGAACATCGCCGCCTGGCTCCCGCCCTCGATCGCCAGGGCCGACGCGGCCACCCCGAACACCCCGTAGTCGATCTCCGCCGACGGGCCGTCCCGGTTCACCCGCCGCATCTGCTCGGCACCGTTCGCGGCCAGGGTGACGATCTCGACCTCAACCCCCCAGTCGTCCCGCACCTTGAGCAGGGCGGCGATCGACCCGAGTTCGATCACCGGGGCGGACACCCGGATCGGTCGCCGGCCGCGGCGGAGCGGCCCGAACGCGGCCGTCCCGGCCCCCGCCCGGACGACCCGCCGGAACCAGTCGTCGGTCCGGAACAGGGCGACGTGCTCCGGCCGGACGGCGGCCACCGCCTCCGGGATGGCGTCGGCCGCCGTGCGCAGGGTGGTGGGCAGCAGCGAGCAGGAGTCGAACTCGGCCTCCAGCTTCCGCTCGATCGACGCCCAGACGGGGTCGGGCTCGGGGTCGGACGAGGACGGGGCATCTGCCCCCGTCATGACGGGCCCCACGCCGGGAGTGACCAGGCCGACGGCGACCGGGGCGACGGCGTTTCGCAACCGGACCAGGGCGTCCCGCCGGGTGAGGTCCCGGCCGCCCAGCAGGTCGTTGATCGTGGTCCAGTCCACGCGGGCCGTCCGCATGACGGCGGTCCGCGTCGTCAGGCCGGAGTCGACGGCGGCCGTGAGAAGGGAGCGCACCTCGCGGTTGAGGTGAGCAAGCGCCGGCGGCAGATTCGGGCGGACCACGGGGGTAACCTCCCGGGGGGCCACCGGCCGGCGGTCGGACCGACGACCGGGGGCGGGGTGGGGGACGCACGCCTTCTCCGTCGACAAGTCCAATCCAAGTCCGCGCCCCGGCCCGGGGCGCCGGCGGGCGGGTCCGTCATCATTCCAACAGACGGCCGGCCCGGCGCCAACCGCCCGACCGCCGGCCCTTCGGTCTCCAGCAGCCTGTCACCCGGTGGGTGCGGTGAGAGACCGCTCGCTCTGCACATCCAGGAGGAGGGATCATGCCGCTGTTCCGTAGGCCCCCGTCGGGGGCGAACGGCCAGGCCGCGCCCCCGGCCGAGGCCAGAACCGAATCGAGTACCGTGGCGGGGACTGTGGTCCCGGCCCCGCCCGCCGACCCGCCGGAGGTGTACGCCCCCCGCGAGCCGTTCGACCCCGACCCGTGCGCGGTCCCCGGGCCGTACGACCTGCCCGGCCGGGTCACCGGGCTGGCCCTCCTCGAGGACGGCAGCCGGTCGATGGAGCACGCCCAGGACCGCCAGGGCACGTTCTTCCCGGGGCTCACCCGGAGGGCCGTGGCCAAGTACGGGGACCAGGCCCGCAAGCGGATCTTCGTCGCCAAGTACCACCTGTCCGGGGACGTGTACTACCACCGCCACCTGCCCCTCGGCCGGTGCGCCCCGCTCGACTACCCGAAGAACCGCACCACCCCGGTCTCGAAGGCCCTCCGGGCCATCCGGGCCGAGGGGGAGCGGTTCATCACCCAGGAGGTCTTCGCCGCCGAGCGGGACTTCACCTACGACGCGGTGCTGGTCGGCGACTGGCACCCGACCGGCCCCGGGGAGACGGCCGCCGAGGTGGACCGGGCGGTCGAGGAGTTCCTGGCCTTCGTGAAGACCTACGGGGTCAAGGTGACGGTCGTCGGGGACACCCCCGAGCGGACCAACCTGGGGCTCGCCAACCGGCTGAACGTCACCCCCGGCCGGGAGGTCCTGTTCCTCGACCGGGCCGACCCGGAGGCCGTGCTGAACATCGTCTTCGCCACCCTCGACGCGGCCCTGGAGGAGTGACCCGTGGCCGCCGCCCCGGACCCGCTCCCCCTGCTCATCGGGCTGGAGTCGAAGCGGCTTTTCGAGCCGACCCGGGAGCTCGGGGCGGGGACGGCGGCCCGCGTCCTCGCCGACGGCCGCGGGAACGCGTTCAAGCTGTTCCACGAGCCGCCAGACGACACCGCCGTCTGGCGGCTCAAGGCCCTCCGGGCCGCCCGCGACCGGCTGCCCCTCTGGGCCTGCCCGGAGGAGCCGGTCGCCGACTACTTTGCGCCGGACCGGGTACTCGGGGTGCGACTCCGGGAGGTCCCCGGCCCGACCCTCCGGGACCTGCTCGACCGCCAGATGGCCGACCTGGTGGCCGGCCGGGCCGACGCCCTCCCGCCGCCGGCCGCCAAGGTGCGGCTCCTAATGTCCATGGCCGAGGGGCTCGGCCAGGCCCGGGCCCTCCGGGCCCCGGCCCTCCTGCCCGACGACTGGAACCCGAACCAACTCGTCGTCGCCCCGGACCTGTCCCGGGCCGACAACGTGGACGCCGACGGCCACCACCTGGCCGACTACCGGACGTTCCCGACCGGGGACGCCACGAGCGACCCGAAGGGGAACCCCGGGACCCCCGGGTACCGGTCCCCCGAGCGGCTGGCCGACCCCCGCCGGCTGGCCGGGTGGGAGGACATCGACTGGGCCTACGGGGTGGTGGCGTTCGAGCTGGTCTACGGGTTCCACCCGTACAAGCCCCGCCAGTGCCCAGCGGCCGGCCGGCTGTCCCCGGACGAGCGGGTCCGGCGGGGGCTGTGCGTGAAGTACCTGCCCCCCGACCCGGTGTTCCGCCCGCCCCCGTACGCCCCGGTCGCCGTTCCGGACCAGGTGGAGGCCCTCCTCCGGGCGGCCCTGGGGCCGGCCCACCTGCGGCCGGCCGTGGCCGACTGGGTGCCGCGGCTGACGGCCTGGCTGAACGAGCTCGACCCGCCACCGGCCGACCCCCGGCCGTCGGCCGACGCCGCCCGCCGGGCCCGCCGGATGCGCCGCTACCGCCGGCTCCGGCAGACCCTCCGGGACCTCCGGCTGATCGCCGAGGCCGGGTCCCGGCCGCTCTGCGTCCTAGCCGTCGTGGCCGCCGCCGTCACCCTCGGCCAGTGGATCGCCCGGGAGGCCGACCGGCCGGCCTCCCACGGCCGGGAGGCGTTCGCCCCGCTCGCAGAACTGCCGCCCCCGCCGACCGCCAAGCCGCCCCTGCCCGAGTCGTCCTTCCAACCCCCCGAGGTGGAGGCCCTCTACCGTGAAGACCGCGACCGGCAAGCGGACCGTGCTCCAAACCCTGCGGTTCACCGTGGCCGAGTGGGCCGCCGTTGAGCCGGCCCTCCCGGCCGGGGTCGAGACGGCCGTGGCCCTTCGGGAGCTGGTCCTGCGGGCGGCCGGTCCAGCCGCCCGGGCCGCCCCGGACCCGGTCCGGCTCGCCGCCGTCGTCATCGCCGCCCTGTCCCCGGACCTCGGGCTCGCCGAGGCCGAGGCGGAGGTCCGGGACGCCCTGGCGGGGGAGGGAAGCGGATGAGCGTCCGGGTGACCACGGGCAAGGGGGCGTACTTCACCGACCCGGAGTACGCCCGGGTGTGGCTGGAGTCCCTCGCGTCGGGGGTGCCGATGCTCTGGTACGGCCGGTGGCGCGGCCAGGTCCAACTCCCCGACCCGCCGACCGTGGAGGGCCTCGGGCGGCTCATCGCCGGCCAGGACCTGCCCCGGGTCCAGGCCAACCGGGTCGGGGTGTACGACGTCACCTTTGCCGAGTCCAAGCGGGTCACCCTGGTGGCCTGCCTCGACCCGCCCGACCGGGTGGCCGACCGGTGGCTCAAGCCGATGGTCGGGCTCGACTGGAAGGTGCTCGGCCCGGCCCTGGAGAAGGCGACCATCCGCCGGGACGGGGGGCGGGTCCCGGCCGACCTCCGGGTGGTCCCGTTCACCCACCTGGAGGACGCCTGGATGAAGGCGTTCTTCCACCGCCACTGGGCCGTCCCGAACACCGCCTTCGCGGCCGACGGCCGGGCCGGGTCGGTCGGGAACGCCCGGGACGTGCTGTTCCGCGAGCAGGGCCACCTGTCGGCCCTCCGGGACAACCTGACCGTCGACCTGCTCCGGGAGCGGGGGGTGCCGCTGGCCGCCCGGCCGGACGGCCGGGTCGAGCCCGACCTGGAGCGGGTGATCGGGGCCGAGAACGCCAGGAAGCTACTGGCCGAGCTGTCCCCGGGGAAGGAGGCCCGGGACGGCTACCTGGCCCGGATGGGGGTGAACACCCCGGCCGCCCGCGACCTGGCCGCCCGGCTGGCCCGGGCCGACGCCCCGCCGGACGCCCGGGGGGCCGGGGTCCACGCCACGGTCGAACAGACCCAGCGGCTGGCCGCCCGGTACGGGCTGACCCGGGAGGCCCTGGACCGGCACGGCCCGGAGCCGTTCCCGCCGGCGGCCAAGCAGAAGCAGCTCGCCTACGAGCTGGCCGTCCGGGCCCGGGACAAGCTCGACGGGGAGCAGGTGTTCGTCACCGAGGGCCAGTTCCTCGCCCGGATGCACCAGCTCCGGGGGGTCACCCCGGTCCGGGCCGAGGTGGTCGAGCGGGAGGGGCGGCACTTCCTCCGGACCCGGGCCGTCTCCGGGTACGACGCCCACCGGGACGACGACCAGGTCTTCTACAGCACCGGGCGGAGCCGGGAAAACCTCCGGGAGGCGTTCAAGGGCTGCGTCCGCGACCCGGCGTTCGAGCTGGTCCGGGAGCAGCTCCAGCGGGCCGCCCGGGCGGCGGTCGATGCGCTCAACCGCGCGGCCGACCGGAGCGACCGGCCCAAGGACCGGGCCGAACCAGACCGGAACCCGCAGCGACCCCCCGACGTGCGGCGAGCCGACAGCCGGGACCGGCAGTCGGCCGACCGCCAAAGCCAGAAGGCCGACCGCGACGACCGGCGGCGGACGGCCGAGGCCAAGCCCGGCCGGAGGAACCCGGCCGAGGCCCGGGCCGACGGCAAGCCCGGCGTGGAGGGCCGGCGGCAGGAGGGGGCCCGCGGCGGCCGGCGGGAGGGCCCCGAGGTCGAGGCCGGCCGGGGGCTCCTCAAGGCGGGCTGGCAGAAGCTCAAGGTTCAGCTGTTCGTCTTGACCGCGGCCGCCGCCGACGCGGTCCGGGAGCGGTTGGCCGGGTGGCTGCGGGATACCGGGCGGCCCAAGACGGTCGGCCTCGACGGCCGGGACGCCCCGCAATTCCTGCGGGACTACCGGCCCCGGTCGGCCGCCCTCTGGGCACACGCCAAGAGCGTGGTGAAGGGGGTCGGGTGGGGGCTCCTCCACCTCCAGAACCCGCACCGGATGATGGGCCGGGCCGAGCAGGAGTTCGCCTACGAGCGGTGCTGCCGGCGGCTCCCGCCCGGCTCGCACCTGGTGGTCGAGCACCCCGAGGTCCTCACCCCCCGCCAGCGGGACGCCGTCCAGGCGATCGCCCGGCGGGACGGGGCCCACGTCATCTTCGTCGCGGCCCGCCACGCCGACCGGGACCGCGGCCGTCAGCAGGACGACCAGCAGAGGAAGTCCCGGCCCGAGCCCGGGCGGGACCGGTAACCCCCGATTCGCCCGAGTGGAGGTGGACGATGGACCCCCTGTTCGTGATGGCGGCCGGCGGCCTCGCCGCCGTGGCCGTCGGCCGGCGGTACCTCCGGTGGCTCTTCCGCCGGCCGCCCAGACGCGCAGCATCTGCTACAATGACGCCGACCTCGCGACCTACCGCAGCCGAATGGTCCAGCAGGAATTCGTGGTCGCGACGCTGCAGTGCCAGAACCCGGGCGGCAGCCGT
>JAIEQN010000861.1 GCA_019747685.1 Gemmataceae bacterium | reverse complement strand
CGGCGGCGACGGCGACCGCCGCCGCCAGTCCGGCCCAAACGAACCGCCGGTCCCACGGCCGGGGGGGCCGCGGGGCGGCCAGGGCGGTAGCCGGGACCGGGGCCGGCGGCAGGGCGGTCATGATCCGGTCGTGCAACCCGGCCGGCGGTAAGGTGATCGGCAGTGCCCGCACCCGGGCCCGGTCGGCCTTCAGTCGCAGGTACAGGACGCTCGCCGCGGGCGACTCGGTGAGCAGCCGGCGGACGCGGTCCCGCTCGGGCGGGGTCAGTTCCCCGTCCACGGCCGCGGTCAGGAGTTGTAGGAGGTCGTCCGAGATCATGATGGACTCGCTGGCCGCGACGGCCGGCCACACCCACGTTATCGACCGTCACCCTCGTCCGGAAGACCAAGTAACCCGCGGAGTTCGAGCCGGGCCCGGTGGAGCCGGCTCCGGACCGTCCCGACCGGCACCCCCAGCACCGCGGCGATCTCCTCGTACTTCAGCCCGTCGATGTCCTTCATCAGGAGGACCGCCCGGTGCTCCTCGGACAGCCGGTCGAGGGCGGCGTACAACTGCCGCTCGTCCTCGGTCCGCTCCAGGGCGGCCCCGGGCCGCACGTCCTCCGACCGGTCGGCCGGCTCCGGCAGGAACTCATCGGACGACCCGGCGTCCAGGCTGGCCAGCGGCCGCTTCTTCCGCCGCAGGCTGACCGCGGCGTTGAAGGCGATCCGGTACAGCCAGGTGAAGAACTCGGAGTCGCCCTTGAACGACGGGAGGGCCTGGAAGGCGTTCAGGAACGCCTCCTGCACCACGTCGGCGGCGTCGTCCGGGTGGGCGACGACCCGGACCGCCGCGTTGTAAAGCCTTGCCTGGTAACGAGTCACCAGCTCGCCGAAGGCGTCCCGCCGGCCGGCCAGGCACTCCGCGATTAGCCGGCGGTCGTCGTCGGTCACATCCAGCTACCGGGTTCGACGGGCGGGGCGGGAAAAAGTTCCCACGGCCGGGCCGACTTCCGCCACTGCCGTTCAGGCTATCCCGCCGGTCCGAACCCCAGTATAGTAGTCAGGTGTACCGTCCCCCCTGCCCCACTCAGGAGGAGTCCCGGGCGTTATGGACACCCAAGCCATCGTCGTGCGGGGGGCCCGCGAGCACAACCTCCGCGGCGTCGACCTGGAGCTGCCCAAGAACAAGTTGGTCGTCTTCACCGGTGTGAGCGGGTCGGGCAAGTCGTCCCTGGCGTTCGACACCATCTACGCCGAGGGCCAGCGGCGGTACGTCGAGAGCCTGTCCAGCTACGCCCGGCAGTTCCTCGGGCAGTTGCCCAAGCCGGACGCGGACTACGTCGGCGGGCTCTCCCCGGCGGTCAGCATCCAGCAGAAGACGGCGGGGCGAAACCCGCGGTCCACGGTCGGCACCATCACCGAGGTGGCGGACTACCTGCGGGTGCTGTACGCCCGGCTGGGGGAGGGGCACTGCCCGAACTGCGGCCGGCCGATCACCGCCCAGACCCGCGAGCAGATCATCGCCCGGGTGCTGGCCCTGCCGGCCGGGACGCGGTTCCTCGTCCTGGCCCCGGTCGTCCGCGGCCAGAAGGGGGAGTTTAAGGACTTCTTCGCCGACCTCATCAAGAAGGGGTACGTCCGGGCCCGGGTGGACGGCGAGCTGGTCAAGCTGACCGACTCGCTCAAGCTGGACAAGCGGATCAAGCACACCATCGAGGTGGTGGTCGACCGGCTCGTCCAACGCGGAACGCGGAACGCGGAACGCGGAACGCCGGACGGCGACCTGCGGGTCCGCGTCGCGGAAGCCGTCGAGCAGGCGCTGGGACTCGCCGAGGGAAACCTCATCATCTCGGTCGAGGCGGAGGCGCCGGACCGGTCGGGGGATGTAGAGACTCGAAACTCGCAACTCGAAACTCAAGACTTGCTGCTGTCGGCCCATTACGCCTGCACCCACTGCGACATCAGCTACGAGCCGCCGTCGCCGCAGCTCTTCAGCTTCAACAGCCCGCACGGGATGTGCCCGGGGTGCGACGGGCTGGGCAGCCAGTACACCTTCGACCCCGACCTGCTCGTCCCGGACCCGTCGCTCAGCCTGTACACCGGGGCGGTGCCGCTGGTCGGGCCGCTGAAGGGGATGGGCCGGTGGCGGAAGCACATTTACGAGGGCGTCGCCAAGTCGCTCGGGATCGACCTGAAGGCGCCGTGGCAGGAGCTGCCGGCGGACCACCGCCGGCAGCTCCTGCACGGCGGCGGGGACGCCCACATCGTCTGGGAGTGGAAGCAGCGGAACGGCACCACCTGGAAGCACGGCGGCAAGTGGGATGGCATCGTCCCGCAGCTCCTGGCTCAATTCAAGAAGACCGCGGCCGGCCCGCGGCGGATGCAACTGGAGAAGTACATGCGGGTGGTGCGCTGCCCGGCCTGCCAGGGCCAGCGGCTCAACCCCCAGGCCCGGGCCGTCCGGGTCGGCGGCAAGACGCTGGTGGAACTCGGCCGGACGCCGATCGGCGACCTGGTTCCGTGGTTCGACCAGTACCACGTCGGCCTGTCGGACACCGGGAAGACGATCGCCGGCGAGCTGCTCAAGGAAATCCGCGCCCGGCTCGGGTTCCTCCTGAACGTCGGGCTGCACTACCTGACCCTCGACCGGGCCGCCCCGACCCTCTCCGGCGGCGAGGCCCAGCGCATCCGGCTAGCCGGGCAGATCGGCTCCGGCCTCGTCGGCGTGCTGTACGTCCTGGACGAGCCGAGCATCGGGCTGCACCCGCGGGACAACGCGCGGTTATTGGCCAGCCTCGAACGGCTCCGGGACATGGGGAACACCGTCCTCGTCGTCGAGCACGACGAGGAGACGATGCGGGCCGCGGATTACCTGGTCGACTTCGGCCCCGGCCCCGGGACCCGCGGCGGGCAGGTGGTCGCGGCCGGAACGCCGGCCGAGGTGTTCGCCAACCCGGCCAGCCTGACCGGCCAGTACCTCTCCGGGGCGAAGGAGATCGCCGTCCCGAAGGAGCGGCGGCCGGTCGACCCGGCCCGAAAGCTCCGCGTCGTCGGGGCGAAGCAGAACAACCTCAAGGACGTGACCGTCGACATCCCGCTCGGGGTGTTCGCGTGCGTGACGGGCGTGAGCGGCTCCGGCAAGTCGTCACTCGTCAACGATGTCCTGCGCGAGGGTCTTTCCGCGGCACTCCTGAGCGGGGGGCGTAAGCCCCCTGAGAACGACGAGGACGAGGAGGACGACACCCCGCACACGGTCGGCGCTCATGATCGAATCGACGGCGCGGACCAGGTCGACAAGGTCATCGACATCGACCAGACGCCGATCGGCCGGACCCCGCGGTCGAACCCGGCCACCTACATCAAGCTGTGGGACGAAATCCGGGCGCTGTACGCCGAGATGCCGGACGCCAAGGTCCGCGGGTACGCCCCCGGCCGGTTCAGCTTCAACAAGCCGGGCGGCCGGTGCGAGGCGTGCGAGGGGAACGGCTCGAACAAGCTGGAGATGGACTTCCTGGCCGACGTGTGGGTGACGTGCCCGGTCTGCGAGGGCCGGCGGTTCAACCGCGAGACGCTCCAGGTCCGCTACCGCGGCAAGTCGATCCACGACGTGTTAGAGATGGAGGTCGCCGAGGCCCTCGACCACTTCGAGCACATCCCGAAGGTCCGGGCGATGGTCCAGACGCTGCACGACGTGGGGCTGGACTACATCAAGCTCGGCCAGCCGTCGCCGACCCTCTCCGGGGGCGAGGCCCAGCGGATCAAGTTAGCCAAGGAGCTGGTCCGCCGGAGCACCGGCAAGACGCTGTACATCCTGGACGAGCCGACGACCGGCCTGCACTTCGAGGACACCCGGAAGCTGCTCGAAGTCCTGCACGGGTTCGTAGCCCAGGGGAACACGGTGCTGGTGATCGAGCACGCCCTGGATGTCGTCAAGACGGCCGACTGGGTCATCGACATGGGCCCGGAGGGCGGGTCCGGCGGCGGCCGCGTCGTCGTCACCGGCACCCCCGAGGACGTGGCCCAGTGCCCCGACTCGTTCACCGGCCAGGCGCTGGTTCCAGTTCTCTCCCCGAAGAAGCGGACCAACGGCCGGAAAACTCGAAACGGGAAACCCGAAACTCGAAACTCGAAACAGGAGTTCATCACGCACCTGGAGGTCGAGGGGGCGAGCCAGCACAACCTGAAGCACGTCTCGGCCCGGCTGCCGCGGGAGCAGATGACGGTGTTTTGTGGGCCGTCCGGTTCCGGGAAGTCGTCGCTGGCCCTCGACACCATCTACGCCGAGGGCCAGCGGCGGTACGTCGAGAGCCTGTCCAGCTACGCCCGGCAGTTCCTCGGGCAGGTGCAGAAGCCGAAGGTGGAACACATCTCCGGGCTGTCCCCGGCGATCAGCATCGAGCAGAAGACGACCAGCAAGAGCCCGCGGTCCACCGTCGGCACCGTCACCGAGATTTACGACTACCTCCGCATCCTCTACGCCCGGCTCGGGAAGCGGCACTGCCCCCGGTGCCAGCAGCCGATCGGCACCCAGACGGCCGACGAGGTCGTGGACAAGGTGTTGTCTCTGCCCGAGGGGACCAAGCTGTACATCCTGGCCCCGGTCGAGCGGAAGGGGCAGGAGAAGTACGACGCCGTCTGGGAGGACATCCGCCGGGCCGGGTACACCCGCATCCGGGTGGACGGCAAGAGCTACACCCTGGACGAGCCGCCGGCCATCGACCACCGCCGCAAGCACGCCGTCGAAGTAGTTGTGGACCGGAACGTCGTCCGGCCGGGCACCCGGACCCGGGTGGCCGAGGCCGTGGAACAGGCCCTCGACCTCGGCCGGGGCGTCATGCACATCGCCACCGTCGATGCCGACAAGCCCGAGGAACGCTGGCCGGTCGAGACGTACTCGCAGCACCTGGCCTGCGACCGCTGCAACATCAGCTACGAAGCCCTGAACCCCCATCACTACTCGTTCAACAGCCCGCTCGGCTGGTGCCCGACGTGCGAGGGCCTCGGCGTCCAGCGCGGGGCCAACGCCAACCTCCTGATCCGCGACCCCGCGCTGACGATCCGACAGGGGGCGGTCGGCGGCTGGCCGGACCTCACCCCCGGGTCGGCGTGGCTGCCGTTCGCCGAGGCCGTCGCCCGGCACGCCGGGTTCGACCTCGACACGCCCTACGAAAACCTCCAACCGGCCCACCAGCGGTCCATCTTGCACGGGACCGGCGAAGCCTGGCTCGCCTTGAACCCGGAACCCGGAACCCGGAACCCGGAGCGGAAGCCCAAGAAGGCCACGGGTCCGGGTTCCGGGTTCCGGGTTCCCCGTTTCCAATACAAGGGCCTCTTCCCCGCCGTCGACGAGGCGTCGCGGGTGAGCTTCGTCTACCGCCAGCGGCTCGACCACCTGGTGGACGAAATCCCCTGCCCCGCCTGCCATGGGTCGCGGCTGCGGGCCGACTCGGCCGCCACCCGGTTCGCCGGCCGGACCATCGGCGACCTGTCGGCCCTGCCCCTCGGCGACGCCCTCCGGCTGTTCCGGACCCTCGACATGACGGCCGAGGACCGGCGGGTCGCGGGGGAGGTGCTGCGCGAGATCGGCGACCGGCTGACGTTCCTCGTGGACGTGGGGTTGGACTACCTGTCGCTGGCCCGGTCCGGGCCGACCCTCTCCGGCGGGGAGGCCCAGCGCATCCGCCTCGCCTCCCAGATCGGCAGCGGCCTCACGGGCGTGCTGTACGTCCTCGACGAGCCGACCATCGGCCTCCACCCGCGGGACAACGAGCGGCTGTTGCAGGCCCTCCAGCGGCTCCGCGACCTGGGCAACACGCTGGTGCTGGTCGAGCACGACCGGGAGGTGATCGCCGCGGCCGACTACCTGCTCGACTTCGGCCCCGGGGCCGGCGACCGCGGCGGCGAGATCACCGCCGCCGGGACGCCCAAGCAGGTCGTCAAGGCGAAAGACTCGCTGACCGGGAAGTACCTGTCCGGCAAGCTGGCCATCCCGGTGCCGACGAACCGGAGGACCGTGGCCAGCCGGGAGCGTGAGCGACCGGAGGAAGACGCTCCGGTCGCTCACGCTCCCGGCTCGCCCGAGGATGTCGTCGCCGTCAGCCCGTCCGGGAACGTCCTGAGCATCATCGGGGCCCGTCAGCACAACCTCCGGAACGTCGACGCCCACTTCCCGCTCGGGGCGTTCGTCGCGGTGACGGGGGTGAGTGGGTCGGGCAAGTCGTCGCTGGTCAACGAGGTGCTGTACAACACCGTCGCCCGCAAGCTGCACCGGGCCAAGACGGCCGGGGCCGCCCACGACGAGGTCCGCGGCCTCGACCACGTCGACAAGATCATCAACGTCGACCAGGACCCGATCGGCAACTCGCCGTCGAGCAACCCGGCGACCTACACCGGCGTGTTCGACCTCGTGCGGGAACTCTTCGCCCGGCTGCCCGAGTCGAAGGTCCGCGGCTACCACCCCCGGCGGTTCTCGTTCAACCAGAAGGGCGGGCGGTGCGAGGCGTGCGAGGGGATGGGCCAGAAGAAGATCGAGATGCACTTCCTGCCGGACGTGTGGGTGACGTGCGACACCTGCGACGGCAAGCGGTATAACCCGGAGACGCTGGCGGTCAAGTACCACGGCAAGAGCATCGCCGACGTACTCGACCTGCGGGTGTCCGACGCCCTGGAGCTGTTCGGTAACATCCCCAAGATTCGCGCCGTGTTGCAGACCCTGGACGACGTGGGGCTGGGGTACATGGCCCTCGGTCAGCCGGCGCCCACCATGTCCGGCGGCGAGGCCCAGCGGGTCAAGCTGGCGGCGGAGCTGGCCCGGCCGAGCACCGGTAAGACGCTGTACCTGCTCGACGAGCCGACCACCGGCCTGCACTTCGACGACATCAAGAAGCTCCTCGACGTGCTGCACCGGCTGGTGGACCTCGGCAACACGGTCGTCACCGTCGAGCACAACCTGGATGTCATCAAGACGGCCGACTGGGTCATCGACCTCGGCCCCGAGGCCGGCACCGGCGGCGGCCGGGTGGTCGCCTGCGGCACGCCCGAGGAGGTCGTCCGGCAGTACGAGGCCGGCGCCCCGTCGCACACCGCCCGCATCCTCAAGGGGGTGCTGGAGGCCGGGCCGCACGCCGGGCGGGCCAGGTACGACGCCGAGGCGGCCCTGCGGGCCCGGGTCGGCGACCTGGACATCGCCGAGGTCGGCAAGCAGCAGAAGCTGCCGTGGGAAGAGGACGGCCCGCGGTGGCACGCGAAGGACCGCGTCACCACGACCGGCAAGCCGGCCAAGTGGGACGGGGCGGCCCTGCTCCAGGTGGTCGGCGAGGTCCGCAAGCTCGGGGCGTTCGGGGACACCAACTGGAACCACCGCAGCATCGTCGAAATCGGGGCCGTCAAGAAGTCGGACGGCTGGTTCCTGCACGCCATGACCGGCCACGAGGCGTACCTGAAGCTCGTCTTCCGGGTGCCGGGCCGGGTGTTCCGGCAGGACGCCCTGACCGCCCAACTGGCCCTCCGCCCGCTGTCCGACACGCCCGGGCTGGAGGGGTATTCGCGGGACAGCAACCGGGTCGAGGTCGGCAACTGGCCGGGGCAGCAGTACGTCGTGGTCATCGTCCACAAGAAGGAGGAGGTTGATACGCCCGGGTTCCGGGCGTTCCTCAAGGCGGCCGCGGACGCCTTCCTGGCCACCGGCGGGACCGGGGCCGGCGGGGTCGAGGGGCAGATGCCCTGGAAGAAGGACGGGGAGAAGTGGCACCTGTCGGAGAAGGGGTTCCCGCCGGGGAGGAAGGTCAAGTGGGACCGCGGGGTGCTGCCCCGGGTACTGAAGCTGCTCCGGGAGGTCGGTCCGGACCTCGAGTTCAAGTGGGACGTGCGGGACGCGGCGACGGCCCGGCCGGCGGGGGCGGCCCGGTTCTGGGTGCGGCTGAAGACGAAGGAGGCCGACGCCCTGGAGTGCTGGTTCGTCGGCCGGCGGGGGCAGCTCAACCTGGCGAAGGTGGACGGGATCGGGGTCGGTGCCGCCATCGAGGGCGACCGGACCGACGGGAGCGAGGTGCTGAAGCTCCGGTTCACGGCGGCCGACCAGCTCCACCCGGCCAAGCTCAAGGCGGTGCTGGCCGACCACCTGGCCGGCTTCCGGGCGACCTTCGGCGGGGTTGAGGCCGAGAAGGAGGCCGGCTGAGCCGGTCGGGAAAATCCGGATCAGGTCGTTGCGGACGGGCGGCCGGTCGGTTAACCACTTGTCCGCCGGGCGGGCGGATCGACCGCCCCGACCCGGCGGTCCGGCGTTCGGCACTCGCCCGACGAACGCGGACCCGGCCCCGGGCCGGGTCCGTCGCCCGCGGGCGCCGGCCGGGACGCCTTTTTGGAGGTCCCGCGATGCGCGTCCTTGTTGCGGTTCTGGGTCTGGCGGTTCTGGGTTACGGCGGCCCGGCCCAGGCCGCGTTCACCACCTACATCCACTCGGCCGACTTCTTCGCCGCCCTCGGGTCGGCCCCCTTCTACACCGAGACGTTCGAGGGGCCGCCGGTCAACACCGTGCTGCCGTCCGGGACGACCCTGAACGGCATCACCTACGGATTCCCGGCCGGGGTCGACGGGCGGATCGGCAACAACTACAACCGGATCGACAACCAGAGCCTGGAAGCCTCCCGGTTCCCGGGCGACACCACCGGCTTCTTCTTCCCGGACGAGGCGGTGACGTTCGACTTCGGCGGGCCGGTGTACGCGGTCGGCATCTTCATCAACATCGGCGAGACCGCGAGCGACACCGACATCGTCCTGACGGCCGACGGGGTCGGGGCGGCGACGACCGGCGGCCCGGGCAACTACGACTCCTCGACCCTCTACTTCGTCGGGCTGATCTCCGATACCCCGTTCACCTCGGCCTCGCTGCTCAGCACCGCGACGGTCTCCGGGTATAACCTGGACAATGCCGTGTTGAAGACATCTAGCCCCCGGCGTCTCGGTGTTGTAACCCGGCGGCATGAGGACGAGCGGACGGAATC
>JAIEQN010000956.1 GCA_019747685.1 Gemmataceae bacterium | reverse complement strand
CGGGAGTGCCAACTCCGCGTCCTCACCCACAACCTGATGCTCCTCGCGGCTCATGGATAGATGGTTTCAACAGAGCATGGGCAAGGGCGAGTACACCCCGCCCGAGCTGCACGGGGCGAAGTTCTCGGACACCGACCGGGCCGCCCACCACGACGGGTTCGGGCTGGCCGTACTCGTGTACCATCTGCTCGCGGGGTGCCACCCGTTCGCCGGCCGGTTCACCGGTCCGGGGCGGCCGCCGGCGAGCAAGTCCCCGGTCGGCCGGCGGGGTGGCAGTCATTCGATCCGGTACAGGGTAATCGCAGCGGACAACTCCTGTTCGGGAGTGCCGATCCGCAGTTTGAGTTCACCACTTTGGTCGACCCAGATGGCCCAGTCGGCCCAGTCCGGGCCGGACAGCGCGTACCCAGGCCGGCGGTCCCGGCCGAACAGGGCGGAGGTGAGTCGGCCGGCCACGACGGGGCCGACGCCGGGTGGCAGGGCCGCCCCGCCAACCGGGGCCGCAGCTAGTTCGTACCCGCCCGGCCCGGCCTTAACGACCGCGAGGACGACCGGCACGCGGCGGCCGTTGGTCGGCACCGCCCCGACGTACCGGCGGCCCCGGGCGAGTGCGGCTTCTAACAACTCCCGTGACCGGCCCTTCGGCAGATGTGGCACCTCCTCATCCTGGGCGGCCGCGGCCAGTGCCAAACCGATCGGCTCGAACTGGGCGTCGTCCTTGGTCGCGATCCGTCTCCCGTCCTCCCACTTGGGGTTCGGTTCGGGGTTCTCCAGCCGGGCGGCCTGCCCCTCCACGCTCCCCTCGTCAGCATACAACGAGCAGCGGACGGCGACCGAATTGGCGAACGGCAGCACAGAGCGGTACCACCGGAGGTGCGGGTGCAGGTGGTGGGTGGTACCGACCGGCCATTCGCGGGCGAAGTGGTACGTGGTCACGCGGTCGCCGGCCGGTGTTTCCAGCACCAGCTCGACGACGGCGTTGTGCAGGTCGACACCGAGCCTGTTTGTGAGCCGGATCCGGTGCAGCTTTTATGCTCGGTCCCATAACTGGTGAACGGGGTCCAGTGCCCGTCGAGCCGGACTGCCCCGGGGAGCGGTGGCCGGCGGTCCGCCCGGACGTGCGGCATCAGGTGCTGCTGCCAGAGGGCGGCGGTAGCGTCGATGTACTGCATCTCCCCGTACTTGATATACCCGGAGTAGTAACCCCGCTGCTCGGCCTTTTCCGCGAGGCCGCCGAACGCCCCGAACACCTCTATCGGCTTCTGCCGGCTCGCCTCGGACAGGGGGGCGTCGGTGACGACCAAGCCGGCCGACGGCAGGTGATCCCGTAACTCCCGCTCCAACTCCGCCCGGTCGGCCTGTCGCTGGAGGACGTACCGGAAGCTGGCCCCGACCGCCCCCTGCATGTCCCGGATCCCGGAGGAGGCCGTCTGCCCGTAAAACTCGTTGGCGGTCGCCACCCGCAGCCGGTGGACGAACAGCCGGCGGGCCTCCCACCCGGCCGGGCCGAGTCGGTCGCCAGTCGCGTCGGCCAACCGGTCGAACCGGGCCACGGCCGTGGCCGTGGCCTCGGCGATCCGCGACCTGGCCGGGTTGACCTTGATTACCCCGTTCGGCATCAGCAGCCGCTCGGGCATGGGTTGCGCCGGTGCGAGGGGAAGACCGATGGAGTACGGGAACGACATGAGTTCCGCTAGCTCTCGGAGAACGTGCCGAGAGTCTGATGGGTCGAAGACAGGCTCGGCAGTCCGGATAGTCACTTCTGTGAAATCGCCATATCTAAAATAGTCGTGAGTACTACTGCTCGGCACTCCGCTGGTCCGTGCCAGCGTGGTTGAGTATCCTGTACTGCTCGAGCAGGCGGCCGTGTCCCCTGTGAGCCGAACGGTGAACTGGGCTCCGTCCGGGATGCCGGACTTGCCGAAGTCGGTTTTCACCCGGAAGGTCAGTCCCTTGGCGTCGCGGCGGACATCCTCGCCGTGGAACAGGACGCTCAGGTTGCCGCGCATGGTCAGGTCGCCGTAGACCTCCCACTCGCCGGTCCGGCCGTTCACACGGACCGCCAATTCCTCGCTCGACTGGGTCTGTCCTTGGCCACCGATTACCCGGCGCCAGGTGCCGATGGCGGCGGCGTTCCGTAGGGCCGTCCGCTCGGCCTGGTAACGGCCGAGGTCGGCGGATCGGGCCGCCTGTAGCGCCTCGATGAGCCGGTCCAAGGCATCCCCGCGGTCTTGCACGTATTGGGCAACCGCCGGAGCAACGGCCGGTGCCGAGGGCACTGTACCGAACCTGGTCAGTTGCTCTCTCTGCTGGCGTAGATCGCGGACCGCCTCAACGCCTCGCCCGATGGCCGTATCCAAGGCAGCGACCAGTTCCGCCGTCGCTTTCTCGGCCGCGGCGACGTACTCCCGGCGAGCAGCCCTGGTACCGTCGGCCCCGACCACCCGCTCGATGGGGGTAAAAAACGGCAGCGGCGGTAAGGCGGGTTGGGCGGTCGCCACCCGCGGCGGAGGGGCGACCGCCGGCCCATGACCGGCGTTTGGGTCGACTGCTCCTACCGCACCCCCTGGCCCGCGGTCGATGTCCGAGATGATCCCCGGCCCGGCGGTCGGCTCGGCACCGCTGCCGGCGACGGGCACCGGGTCGTTCGACGGAGGGCCGCCGCCGGTACCGAAGGCTACCAACCCGGCGACCGCCACGACGGCTGCCACGGCGACCGCTGCCGCGATGCCGGCACGGCGGAGCCACCATCCGGTCGAGACGGGCGGGGCGGCCAGGGTGAATGGCTGACGGCAGGCGGGGTTGGGACAGACGGCCGGCCGACCGAGGCGGGAAACTGGCACCCGGATCGTCTTCGTGCAGGCCGGGCAGACGACCGGGACGACTTCCGGACGGGAGGCGGCTTGCGGCCGACGCCGGCCGTCGGTCGGGTCGGGCGACATGGTGAACCCTCAGATGGCTTTCCAGCCGGGGTGCCGAGCGGGCTACTGACACGCCCGCACGGCCCACCGACTTTCAACCCTCAAATGTACCCTCCTGTCTGGCCGCTTACAAGAGGGCGGCTCGGTGGGCCTCCACTGTCACCGGTCGATCCCCCCATCACCACATCGATCGACCCGATGACCGCTGGAATGTCGGCCCAGGCAACTCCGGCTCAAGCTCCGCCGTCCCCCGCGGATGGTCGGCGGGAAGGGGGCGGCGTGATCTCCGTCACGGCCCTCTCGGCCAGCGCCAGGGCGAGCTACTACACCGGGTCGGCATCCGCCCAGACCGCCGGCCTGGAGCACTACTACGTCAACGGCGGGCCGGGCGTTTGGCTCGGGGCCGGGGCCGCCGCCCTCGGGCTGGCCGGACGGGTCGAGGAGCGGGCACTCGCCGCCCTCCTGGCCGGGCGGTCCCCGACCGACGACCGGCCGCTGGTCCAAACGAGCACGGGGAGCCGGAAGCGGCAGGCCGGCTGAGACATCACGGTGACGGACCCGAAACCGTTCTCGGCGGTTTGGGCCGTCGCCGACCCGGAGGTGCGGAAGGTACTCAACGACCTCCGGCGGGAGGTGATCGCCGACGCCGTCATCCCCTACCTCGAAAGTCTGTGCGCCACCCGCCGCGGCAAGGGCGGGCACGTCGTCGAACCGGTGAAGATCGCGGTGGGGGTGTTTTCCGAGGGGGCCTCCCGCGCGAACCAGCCGCAGACTCACCACCACCTGGTCCTCTCGAACCTCGGCGTCCGGGCCGACGGGACGACCGGCACCATCCTGTCCAAGCCCATCTACACCCACCAGGGGGCGATCAACGCCCTGTACATGTGCGAACTCTCCCGGCTGTTGGAGCAGCGGCTCGGGCTGCGGTGCGACCGGGTCGGCCAGTGGTTCGAGGTCCGGGGGGTGTCCCAAGAACTGTGCAAGATGTGGAGCGCCCGGAAGGCGCAGATCGACCGGGCCGTGAAGGACCGGGGGGCGTCGAGCGCGTTCGCCCGAGAGGTCGCCGCGCTGGCCACCCGCAAAGCGAAGGCTCTGCACCTGGGTGAGGGCGAGTTGCTCCGCCGCTGGCGGGACGAGGCCCGGCCCTACGCCCTCACCCCGGACGCGGTTCGCGGGATGCTCGGCCGGGTGAAGCACGCGGACCCGGCGGCCGAGGTGAAGCGGGTGGTCGAAACCGCGCTGGCCCGGCTGGACGAGACACACAGTCACTTCGGCCACCGCGACCTCCTCCGGGCGGCGTGGACCGAGGCGATCGGTCGGGGGCTGTCGGCCGGGCGGGTCCGGGAGGCGGTGGACGACACCCTCGCCCAATCTCCGGCGGTGACCCGGCTCGGCCACCACCGGGGGGAGGAGCGGTTCGCCACGGCCGCCATGCTCAAGCTGGAGGAACGGCTCCTGACCGCCGTGGACGAGCTGGCCGGGACCGACCGGCACACCCTCCGGCCGGCGGCCGTTGCCGCGGTCCTGGCCCGGCGCGCGACGCTGACCGACGAGCAGCGGGCGGCGGTGCGGGCCGTCACCCTCGCCGCCTCCGGCGTGGCGGTCGTGACCGGGCTGCCGGGCAGCGGCAAGACGCATGCCCTCTCGGTGGTCCGGGAGTGTTTCGAGGCGGCCGGCTACCAACTCGTCGGCGTGGCGCTGGCCGGGAAGGCGCCCGCGGTCTGGAAGCGGGCTCCGGGATCGAGAGTCGGACCGTGGCGTCGCTCCTCCGCGGGCTGGAGGCGACGCCGGCGGACTCGCCCGCCCACCACGCCCGGCAGCTCGCCCGGGCCGCGCTCAAGAAGCCCACCCGCGCGTACCGGCCGCCGCGGCTGACGGCGAACACCGTCCTGGTGATCGACGAGGCCGGGATGGTGGACACGGCCACGCTGCTCCGGGTCGTCGAGCACGCCAAGCGGGGGGGGGCCAAAGTGGTGCTGGTCGGCGACCCGGACCAGCTCCAGCCGATCGGGCCGGGCGGCCCGCTCCGGGCGGTCGCGGCCCGGGTCGGGGACGCGGCCGCGTCGCTGACCGTGATCACCCGACAGCGCGAGGCGTGGGCGCGGGACGCCGTCCTCGCCATCCGCCGCGGCGAGGGCACCAAGGCGCTCGCCGCCTACGCCGTCCGGGGCCGGTTGGACGTGGCCGCCGACCGGGCGGCGGCGGTCCGGTCGCTGGTGGGGTCGTGGAAGGGCGAGGGGGTGGGTAACCCGAAGGACAACCTGATCATCGCGTCCCACAACGCCGACGTGGACCGGCCGAACCGGCTCGCCCAGGCGGCCCGCCGGGCGGCCGGCGAACTCGGCGGCGTCCGCCCGAGCGTCGGCAAGCGTCACCTATACCTCGGCACCCCGCACGTCACCCTCGACAACGGGGACCGGCTGTACGCGGGGGACCGGGTGGTCGTGACCCGCACGACCGGCCCCGGCGTCATCGTTCCCAAGAAGCCCGTCGCCCGCTTTCTCACGCCCGAGAAGCCGACCACCGGGATCAACAACGGCGACCTGGGGACGGTCCTCAAGATCGACCCGGTCCGCAAGACGCTGACGGTCCGGTTCGACGACCGGGCGAAGCCGGTGACGATCTCCACCCGGTTCCACCGCGGCCTGACCCTGGGCTACGCGGTCACGACGCACCGTGCGCAAGGCGTAACGACCGAGAATGCGTTAGTCCTCCTCGGGGGCCCGATGCAGGACCGTGAGACGACTTTCGTCCAGGCGTCTCGGGCGCGGGGGGCAACCCGGTTCTTCACCGACCGGCTGGAAGCCGGCCCGAAGCTGGAGAACTTGTGCAAGCAGGTCGAAAAGTCGCGGGCGAAAGACTTGGCCCACGACATCATCGACCAGGTCCGACCGCCCGTACTGGCCCAGCAAATCCACGCCTAACCACGAAGGCGGCGGCCCTACATGTAATACTTGTACCGGGTCAGCGGCTCGACCCCGGCCGGCAACTCCTTCATGATGGCCCCGATCTGCCGGGCGAAGGCGATCGTCACCGGGCTGTCGGCGGCGAACGCACAGGTGTTCCAGTTCAGCTTGGTGAGGGCGAGGATTTCTGAGCACACCACGTCGGCCGCCGAGTCCCCGTGGTGTTCGACCACCTCCAGCGGGTTGGGAATCCGTGGCCCGGGGTAGCACCGCAGGAACGGGACGTACCCTTGCGTGTACACCAGGTAGCTCCGCCGCCCGAGTTCGATCATCGTCCCCCGCACCGGCGGCTCGTGCCCGAGCCGCAGGAACCGCACTCCCCGCCGCTCGACTGCCAGGAAGTCGTGCGAGTGGATGGCACCCAGGCCCGCCCGGAACCCGGCCAGCTCGTCCGGCCAGTAGCGGGAGGTCTTGTGCAGCACCACCCGCTTCGGCGGGTCGCCGAAATGCTGGGCGTACAGGGCGAGTGCCTCCCGCAACAGCCGCTCGGCCGCGTCCCGGCTCAGGTGGGGCTCGCGGTCCCAGGTGACGCGCTCCCCCCGCAGCACCAGCCCCTCGCCGGCCTCGGAGAACGCCTGCGCGAGGGCGGTCCGGGTGGGCGAGTTCGGGTCGTCGCTCTCGCGGTAGAAGCTCACTCCGATGAAGCACGTCCGGGGAGACGAGAACCGCAGTTCCCACGGCATGTTCTCGGCCTTGAAGTACAGGGCCGTGAAGAAGTTCCAGGCCACCGTCGCCGGGTCCTGGAGCCGCCGCGACCCGTCCAGGGTGCTCTCCCAGACGAGCTGCGTTGCCAGCCCGGCCCGCATCGCGTGGGCCTTGAGGGCGTTGCGGAAGCTTCGGAAGCCGGTTGGTTCGGGCTGGAATCCCTCCTCGTCCGGCAGGAGGTCGAACAGCGAGCCCTGACCACGCTGCCGATCCCGGGCTACACGCCGCTCCCAATGTCGTTCGGCCCTCGGAATTCGTCGTCGCTTACTCGGGTCGTTCGCCTGTCGGCCACAGGCCACCTCGACCGCTTTGGGCATGGCACAGATCACCACGTCCGGGGGCGGGCTTTTGTCCGCCAGTGCGGACAACTGGCCGGCGACCAGCTCGGCCATCGCCCGCACCCGGGTCTCGAACGTGCCGGCCGCTAAGGCATCGGTCGATCTGGGACTGGGTGAGCGTGACCGTCAATCGGTCGGTGAACGCCACGTCGCAGCCGAACGCCGCGTCGGTTGTGAACCCGGGGAACGACGGGGCGAGGAAGGGGTCATACGGTTTGTTGCGGGCGTTCATCCCGGCGTCGATCCGCACCTTCGCCTGCTCGACCCACCCGCGGAGCCGGGTGATCGTGTCCCCGGTGCCGATCACCCCGACCCGCACGCTCGACCGCGGACCGTGGTCGAGAGCCACCGGGCCGAACAGCTCGATCCCGGTCCTCGGATCGACGCTCCGCCCGCCGCCCCGGAACGACAGCTCCGGCTCCGGGATGTGGCGGACCGCGAAGGCCGGCGGCGACTGGCGGAGCAAGTCGTCCCACAGGACCGGGCCGGGCCGACGCCGGGGGCGGCGGGTCGGGGGCGGGCGATTACTCATGGTCGTCCTCCTCGTCGTCGGACGATCCGTCGAGCACCGCGTCCCCCAGTTCGCGGGCGACCAGGTCCAGTTCGTCCTCGACCTGGTCGAGCAAGGTCCGCACCGCCACCGCGTCGGCCACGCCGAAGGCCGCCTGGGCGCGGGCCGGCACGGCCGACGCCACCACCGGTTGCCCGCCGGTCGGCAGTTCGACCCGGATGTTCCCGCCGGCCAGGGTCCGGCCCCAGAAGAGGATGTGGCGGAGGATCGCGGCGTTCCGCTCCTTCCCGCCCCACTGGACGGCGAGCGGCCCGACCGACTTTCCGGACAGCGGGGTGCGGCCGTCGGAGGTGTACACGTAGGACGGCTCGACGTTGACGTACAGCCCGTCGCCGAGGCCCATGAAGGACAGCCAGGCCGCGTGGTGGACCCAGAACGACCGGGTGCCGTCAGCGCTCGCCTTCCTGGCCGCCACCGTCCGCCTCGGATCGCCGCCGTTCTGCCACTCCCGGTCGGCCCCGTCCTTGGGCAGGAAGAAGTACCGCCCGCGGTTGTCGCGGGTCACGGGCAGACCGACGAACCGTTGCCGCAGACACCGGTTCAGCAGGGCCATCGCCCACCGCCACCGCACCGGATCGTTCCGCCAAGTGGCGATCCGCTCCGACCGGACCGTTGTCGGGTCGATGACGGCCCGGAGGCGCTCGTCGTTGCGGGACAGGTCGGCGAAGGTGTAGACCCGGCCCTCCTGTAGCTCGAACGGGGCGGCGTCCTTCACCTTCCCGAAGATGTCCTTCGCCTCCCGGGCCGCCGTCGCCGCCGACCAGACGATCTGGGGGTACGAGTTCACCGGCAAAGGGTTGCCGAGGATGACCTCCGAGACGGCGTCCGGGGTGTCGGGGGGCCGGTCGGCGGGCGGCGTCAGTGGGGCGGCCGGGGCGAGCGGGGCGCGGGGGCGGCCCCGCGGCGGCCGCTGGTCCCGGAGCTTGGCGACGAGCTGGCGGAAGCTCCGCTTGAAGTCGGTCTTCTTGCGGAAGTCGATCCAGTTGAGCGCCTTGAACGGGGCCGGGAACTCGGCCCGCTTCTGCAGCTTCTCCGAGTAGTCGCGGACGAACAGCGGGAGGAGCCGGCCGCGGCGGTTGGTCGGGTCGTCCGCGACGACGTGCGTCCACTCAAAGGTCGGCCACGGGGCGGCCAGCATCTCCGGGGAGACGGCGACGGCGACGAACCGGGCGCGGGCCAGCCCGTCGTTGATGCGGAGCGCGGGCCAGCCCGTCGTTGATGCGGACGATGACGTTCTCGCCCTTGTCGATGTCCCACTTGTCGAACCACGCCCGCAGCCGGCGGCCATTCGGGGTGCCGTCGAACGTCTCGGACTCCACCTGCTCGGCCAGCTTCTCGACCCACTCCTTGTCCACCCCGTTGTGACACAGGAATGCCGTGTTGAAGACATCTAGCCCCCGGCGTCTCGGTGTTGTAACCCGGCGGCATGAGGACGAGCGGACGGAATC
>JAIEQN010000312.1 GCA_019747685.1 Gemmataceae bacterium | reverse complement strand
CCGGGTGGCCGGGGCTGGGTCCTCGTGGCCCGGGTCTTGGTCCGCACGGGGGAATCGCGGACCCTGCCCCGGCCACCCGAGCCACGACCGACCCATCGCCCCGGCCCGACCGAGTTTGACATTAACTCACTTTACTGGTATTGTGTACAGTTAGGCCGGTGAGGTCTCCGGCCGGCGGTTCGAGTGGCGGGGAGCATGACCGGGTACGGGCGTGCTCCGACCGGAGTGTAAGTCATGCAAGGGCATCAGGATCGGGACGCCGAATCGGCCGAGCATGACAGCCCTTGACCCTGACAAGACCTATTTCGGCCGACGCAAGTCCTAAACAGGGTAGAAGATCGGTCAGGACGCTCGGCTGCGTGAAAAAAGAGGGGGGGAGGGGGGTGGGTCATCGCCGGAGAGCGGCCCGCCCGCCGGCTCGGCCTCCGAAACCCCTCCCACGGTTCAGGATGCGGTTGTTGACTAGGCCAGACCGATCGCTTACCCTCGTGACCGTTCATGGCCGTTGTTGCCCGGGTCGCCCCTTCCAGGAGTCACCATGTTCTCCCACCGGTTGACGCTCGCGGCCCTCGTCCTCGTCCCGGCGGTCGCCCCGGCCCAGCAGCCGGCCGACCCGGCCAAGCTGGCGGCCATCGCCCCGGCCATGCAGGCGTTCGTCGATTCCGGCAACCTGGCCGGTGTCGCCACCGTGGTCGGCCGCAAGGACGGGGTGCTGTCGCACGAGGCGGTCGGGTCCCGCGACCTGGCGGCGAAAGACCCCATGAAGAAGGACACCCTGTTCCGGATCGCCTCGATGACCAAGCCGGTCACGGCCATCGGGATCATGATCCTGGCCGACGAAGGCAAGCTCAGCCCGGACGACGACGTGGCCAAGCACCTGCCCGAGTTCACGAACCAGATGATCCGCGGTAGTGACACCGTTAAGGTGGGCGACCCGGTCGAGAAGGCGACCACGACCTTCAAGAAGCCGGCCCGGCCGGTCAAGCTGCGGGACCTGCTGACCCACACCGGCGGGCTGAGCGAGTACCCGCCGGGGGTCAACGACGTGTACAGCAAGCGGAACCGGACGCTGGCCGAGACGGCCCTGGCGTCGGCGTTGCAGCCGCTCCGGTTCGAGCCGGGTTCGCAGTGGTCGTACTCCAACCCCGGCATCGACACCCTCGGCCGGGTGATCGAGGTCGTCTCCGGCCAGAGCTACGAGGACTTCCTCAAGAAGCGGGTGTTCGACCCGCTGGGCATGACCGACACCACCTTCTACCCGACGCCCGAGCAGATGAAGCGGCTGGCCACCACCTACGACCGGAAGAAGGACGGCCCGCTGACCCCGGCCGGGCTGTCGCTGATCGGGCTGCCGGCCAACCCGAAGCACCCGATCCCGGCCGGCGGGCTAGTCTCGTCCGGGGCCGACTACGCCCGGCTCTGCCGGATGATGCTGAACAAGGGCGAGCTGGACGGGAAGCGAATCCTGAGCGAGAAGGCCGTCGCCGAGATGATCCGCACGCAGACCGGGGACATCAAGACCGGGTTCGTGGACGGAATGAGCTTCGGGTACGGGTGGGCGGTGGTGAAGGAGCCGAAGGGCGTGACGGCGGCGGTGTCGCCCGGGACGTTCGGCCACGGCGGGGCATTCGGCACCCAGGCCTGGGTCGACCCGAAGCAGGACCTGTTCGTCATCCTGCTGATCCAGCGGACCGGGCTGCCGAACGCCGACGGGTCGGCCTTCCGGCAGAAGCTGCAAGAGTTGGCCGTCGCCGCGGTCAAGCCGTGACCCCGCCGGCTACGGCCGGCCCGGGGTGTACGACTTGAGGGCCAACCCGGTGCCGCCCGAGACATCCGCCCGCACCACTCCGACCGTCGGGGCGTACCAGGAGACGAACGGGACGCCCTCGCACTCGACCGCCACCCGGGCCGCCCGGAACTTGCCGGCCGGGACCTCGACCTCCTCGACCCCGCCGGCCGACATCGTCGCATCGACCTCGACCCCGCCGAAGCGGAACGGCCACCGGCTTCCGGCCTTCGGGGGGAGTTCCAGGAAGCATCGGGGCGGTTCGAAGTCGTGACCGTCCGGGTTGGCCAGGAACAGCCCCCGGGCCGTCACCTTGACCTTCTGGTACAGCGTCGTCTCCCCGGCCGGGGAGACCAAGGCGGTCGTCACCAACTTCCCGCCGGCGACCCGTTCCACGCCCGTGACCACCAGAGTCACGTCCAGGCCCGGCACGTTGGTGGCGTAGACGAGCCGGGCGCCGACCGTCGTGGGGTAATACTCGGCCGGGTCCGGCCGCATCAGGTGGGTGGGGAACGGGGCGGCCGGGGCGGCCGCGAGGACGGCCACCGGCACCAGCACGGCGAGGACAAGGCGGGTCATGGCGGGAGGCTCCCGGGGCGGGACGCCGCCATCGTACCCGCCCGGCGGGCGGCCGTCACCCGGATTCCGGCCGGGCCGGCTTGTCGCGGATCGCTTGCTCGACCGTCCCGCCCTGACCCGGCTCACCCCGCCGGCGGCGGTCGCCGTCCGGGTGGCGGAACGGCTGGCCGGCCGGTTTGGGCTTCTTGGCCGCCTTCCGCTTCTGCTTGTCGGACGCCATCGCTTCACCCCCCGACGGTTTACCAACCCCGACAGCGCACCCGGCCACCAGGTTCGCGCACCACCCTGCCCCGCCGGCGGGCACAGGCTTTGCGTCGCCCACCCGCGGCCCGCTATCCTGAGGCTCCCACCCATGACGCACCACACCCTCCTCAGCCTGGCCGCCGGGCTGCTGACCGGCCCCTCGACCGCCGCCGACCTCGACGGCCACACGGCCGAGGTCTTCTCGCTGGCCTTCTCCCCGGACGGCAAGCTGTTGGCCTCGGCCAGTAAGGACAAGCGGGTCATCCTCTGGGACGCGGCCACCGGCGAGCAGGTCCGGGCGCTGAAGGGGCACGAGTCGGACGTACTCCGGGTCGCCTTCTTCCCGGACGGGAAGCGGCTGGCGTCGGCCGGCGGGGACGGCACCCTCCGCATCTGGGAGGTCGGCACCGGGAAGCTCCTCCGCACCATCAAGGCCCACGGCAACTGGGCCGCCGGGGTAGCGGTCAGCGGGGACGGCCGGTGGCTGGCCTCGTCCAGCGCCGACAAGACGGCCGCCGTCTGGGACGCCGAGACCGGGGCCGAGCGGTGCCGGTTCAAGGGGCACACGGCCGAGGTCTGGACGGTGGCGTTCGCGGCCGACGGGAAGACGCTGGCCAGCGGCGGCAAGGACAACGTCGTCCGCGTCTGGGACGCGGCGACCGGCGAGGCAGTCCGCGTCCTGAAGGGGCATACCGGCGAGGTCTACACCGTCGCCTTCGCCGCCGACGGGAAGACGTTGGCTAGCGCGTCGGCCGACGGCACCGTCCGGCTGTGGGACCCGGCGGCCGGGGCCGAGGTGCGGAAGCTGGCCGGCCACCGGGGGACGGTCTACACGGTGGCGTTCGCCGGCCGGCACCTGCTGAGCTGCGGGGCCGACAAGACGGCCCGGGCGTGGGACCCGGCGGCCGGGTCGGAGGCGGCCGCCCCGTCCCGGCACCGGAATGAGGTGATGGCCGTGGCCGGGACCGCCGACGGGTCCCGGTGGGCGGCGGCCGGGAAGGACCGGGTGGTCAAGCTCGGGGCCGACGCCGCCACCGCCGGGCGGTGACGGCCGGGCCGCTAACCCCGCCGGAGGACGCCACGGACGAGGATGCCAACGGCCACCAGCCCGAGGCCGACGGCCGCGGCCAGCCGGAGCGGGTTATCGGTCAGCCGCTGGGACGGGGCCGGGGTCTCCTCGGGCGGGGCGTCGTCGACCGGCAGCCCGGCCTGCGGCGGGATCTGGGCCGGCGGGATCCCCTCCTTCTTGACCGGCGGCGGCGGCATGTCGTCGCTGGCCAACTTCCCCCGCATGGCCGGCGGGATGTCCCCATCCCCCCGCTTCTGCTTCTGCTTCGGCTTGGCGGCCGGCTTCTTCCCCTCCCCGGGGTTGGCCGGCGGCTCCGCCTCGGGCGGCGGGGCCGCCTCGGCCTTCTCGCCGGCCGACCGGGGCGGCGGGGCGGCCGGTGGGTTGTCCTGGGCGGCCACCGCGGCCGCCGCCAGGAACAGGACGATCGAGGACACGGTACGCACGACGAACCTCACGGGTCGGATGACCGGGGATGATCGGAACGGGGTTAGGATAGCGACCCGGGAACCCCCGGCCCGGGCCGCGGTCTCCCCGGGCACGGCCGCCCCCGTCAGTTCTTCTCGGCGGTGATCTGCTTGGCGTCGTCCACCTCGATCCGCGGCACCCCGTCCACCTCCTTGACCGTCCCGGTCGCCCGGATCGTTTTGCCGTGGAAGTGCCCGGCCGGGTCGTCGATCCCCGCCGCCTTCAGGCTCGCCGCCCCGGCCTTGGTAATGACCACCGCAAAATTCTTCGGGTCCCGGAAGTCCTCCTCGGCGTCGAGGTAGATTTCGCCCCGCCGCTCCAGCCGGTCCTTACTGGTGGCCACCGTCATCCGCACGGTGATCGCCTTGCCGACCTGCTTCCGGGCCTCCTCCGGACCGACCGGCTTGTCGGCCGCCGGCGGCCGGGCGAACACGTTCTCCCGCTCCAGCGGCAACTGGAAGGCGTCGGCGATCCGGGTCATGTAGTTCACCCAGCCGACGTACCAGATCAGGTCGACCGCCCGCTCCGGACCGAACGCCGCGACCACCGCCGCCACGTCCGCGTCGGTCACGTCCGCCGGCTTGCGGCTCAGCTTGTAGGCGAACCCGAAGGCCAGCCGCTCGGCCGGGGAGAAATCCGCCCAGTTCCCGTCGGCCAGCCGGCGGGTCCGTTGCTTCAACTCGTCGTCCTTGAGGCCCGCGACCGCGAGCAGCATCTGGCTGTGGCCCAGTCAGTAGAAGCAGTCGTTGGTCCGGGTCACCACCCAGAACACCGAGTTCTCGAACACCTTGTCCATCCCGGCCTCGGCCGTGTGGGCCCGCATGGCCGTGAACCAGGCCGTCGTCAGGGCCGGTTGGTAGCCCATCCCGACCCGCGACCAGACGATCCGTCCCGACCCGCCGCCCTGCGGCCCCAGGTCTGGCACCGGGATGCGGGACGTGCGGGCCGACTGCTTCTCCAGCGTCTGTTCCAGCTCGTCGAACGGGATCGGCTCCCAGTCCGGCTTGGTAAGCGCCGCCGCCGGCACCTTCGCGGCCAGCACCTCGGGCCACGGCCGGCGGCCCGGGGCCGGCACCTTGGTCAACTTCTCCTTGTCCCAGGTGATCTCCGCCGCCGGCGGCTCGCCGTCGCCCGGCTTCAGCCCCAGCCCGGCGAACACCCGGGTCTGGAAGTTGGCGTAGGCGACCGTGTGGACCAGGGCGACCGTCTTCGGCACCCCGAGCTGCTTGACCAGGGCCTCGACCTCGCCGTCGGTGACCGAATACCCCGCCTTCGTCAGCTTCCGGGCGAAGGCCAACAGCGGCCGGTCGTCGGCCGGCCACTCCTTCGGCTCACCCCCGAGGGCCTTGATGTCCGCCTCCTTCGCCCCGGCCCGGCGGAGGTCGGCTTCGGCCACCTGCTTCCCGTACCCACATCCCAGGGCGTCGAACACCGCCCACCGGACCTTGGCGGCCAGGGCCGGACCGAGCGGGTTGAGCGCCCGCTGGGTGTGGTCGAGGTCGAGCATCGCGGCCGTCGCCTTCGGCAGCGGCCGGACCAGCGACCGTGCCCAGGCCGGCAGCACCGGGTCCTGCCGGGGCAGGGCCTTCCAGACCTCGGCGTCCGGGGCCGCCGGGAGCCGCTCGGCCGGCGGACCGGCCGTGCCCAGGCATGCCAGAAGGAGTAGGTTCATGGGCTGATCCCGTTACGGCTTTTACACTTGTGACCCCGAACACCCGACGGGGCGGGATGCCACCCCCCTCCCCCCCTTGTTTTTCAACGCGACGATTTCACTGGAAATTCCAGGAGTTCGTCACGACCGCCCTGTCATGCTCGTCGGTCCGGGCGGCCACAACCGCCGTCCCCGTCGTCCGTTCGGTGCCGACCGTCGCATTGCCGCACCCGATCATGCTCGGCCGGTCCGATCCGACCAGCCCCGACCCGTGACGGCCGGGGCCGACCTGAACAGAACAACAGTACACTCCGGTTCGGGGGTTGTCAACCGGCCGCGGCGGAAAATTCGTGCCACCGCCGGAGGGACGCCGGCCATTCTATCCACCTGACCCCGGTCGGCGGACCAGCCGGCGGACGAAGTCCAGGTACCTCGGGTCCTCGCCGTCGAACCGCGCGTCGCCCTCGCCGAGGTAGACCGGGACGAGCCAGTTGGCGGCCTCCCGCTCGTCGCCGAGTTCGAGCAGGCACTGCCCGAGCCGCAGCCGGAGGAACGGGCCCGCAACGTCGGCCCCGCACTCGAGGGCGTCCTGGATGGCGTCCCGGCAGCCGGCCCAGTCGCCGAGGACGAACCGGCAGTCGGCCACGGCGGCCAGGATGCGGACGGCAGGCTCCTGGTCCTCCTTCGGGTCCGGCAGGGCGGCCCAGGCGGCCTCGAACCGGGCCAGCGCCTCGGCGTCCCGCTCGGCGTCGGCCAGGGCCTCGCCCTCGGCGAACAGCCCCTCGGCCTCGCCCCACGGATCGGCCATCGGGACTCCCGGGCGGGCGTACCGAGGGTCGGGAGGGACCCCCGCCGTCCAAGACCGCCACGGGCTCATCCTAGCGACCGGCGGCGCCTCCCCGGGCAGTGGACGGCCCCCGCCCGTTGACACGTGCCCCGGGGCGGCGACAATCGAAGCTGCGATCCGGCCGGGCCTGGCTGATGACCGGCTCGACGGCGGAGGTGTCGCCGGGCGGCCCCGGGCGTTCGCGCGGTACTCGATCCCGCGAGGGGAGGTCATGCCCCGATCCCTGCTCCCGGCCGTCGTCCCCCTGCTGGCGGTAGCCGGGTGGCCGCCGGCCGTCGTCCGGGCCGACGACCCGCTCCCCCCCGGGGCGGTCGCCCGGCTGGGCACGCTCGACCTCTGCCCGCTCGGGGCGAAGGACTTCCACTTCGCCGCGGACGGCAAGACGTTCCACGCCGCCGTGGCCGGCCCGGCCATCATCCACTGGGACGCGGCCACGGGCCGGCGGCTGCGGGTCGTCCCCCTGCCGGGGCTGGAGGCGAGCTGGCCGTGGGCGTCGCCCGACGGCGCGACCGCCGTGGTCGAGCAGGACGGCGGCGTCCGGCACGTCATCGACGTCGCCACCGGGCGGACGCGGTTCGTCCTGCCGGATTGGGTCACCCTGTGGGACCGCGGCGAACCGTTCTCCCCGGACGGCCGTTCCCTCGCCGCGTTCGGCCCCGCGCTCCGTGTTCACGTCTGGGACACGACCACCGGTCAGGAGCGGGTGATCGAGCCGCCGGCACAGCGCATGGCGTTCCTGCGGTTCGCCCCCGACGGCGACCGGCTGGTGACGATGGGCATCGGCGGGCTGGCGTGCTGGGAGATTCCCTCGGGCAAGCCGCTCTGGGCCGCGGAGCCGACCGGGAAGCTGTACCCCGAGTTCGCCCGCTTCAGCCCGGACGGCCGGCTCCTCGCGGTGCGGAGCCGGGAGCCGCGGGCGGGGAGTTGGTACGCGATCCTGGACATGGCGACCGGGAAGCCGGCCGAGGGCGTAACGCCGCCGGCCAGTTCCCCGTTCGAGGTGCCGGCCTTCCGGGCGTTCACGCGCGACGGCCGGTCCGCGCTGGTGCAGACCCAGAAGGGCCCCCAGCCGGTCGTCTCCGAATGGGACCTGGGCGGGGGGAAGTTCGGGCGCGAGTGGCCGGGCCGCCGGGTCGGTCTCCTCGACCCGGCGGGCCGGACCGCCCTCGGTACGGACGGCGGGCGACTCCAGCGCTGGGACCTGGCCACCGGGAAGGACCTCTTCCCCGACGCGGCAGAACGCGGGCACACCGACCGGGTGACCGAGGTGGCCTTCGACCCGACCGGGCGGCGGGTGTTCACCGCCGCGGCGGACGGGACGATCCGGGTGTGGGACCCAACGGCCGGAAGGCTCGTGAAGACGCACCCCTTCCCGCACCCGGAGCCGGCGGACCCGGCCGGGCGGGGGCCGGCGATCCTGGCCCGGCCGGGCGGGGGGTTGTTGCTCCACCGGAACCTGCCCGGCAAGGACGTACCGGAACTGGTGTTCGACGCGACCGACCCGGACACCGGGCGGGTGGGCCAGACGGTCCGGATTCCCATGCCGCAGGCCGACGAACGCTACAACACCACCAGCCGGTTTCACCTGACGGCCGACGGCCGCACGCTCTGGCTCGTGACCGGGAAGAAGGGGCGGGGCTTCTCGGGACCGCCCGACTACCGATCCGAACTCCGCGCCTGGGACGCCGTGACCGGCGTGCCGCGGGCTTCACGGGAGTTCAAGCCGCCGGGATACGGGGCGGGTGGAACCCTCACGGACGACGGCCGGGTCCTGTGTGACGGCCAATATCTCTACGACGCCGGGGCGGGAAACGCCCTGTTGAAACTGACCGTCCCCGGCGCGGCCCCGTATATGGACCCGGCGTTCAGCCGCGACGGCCGGTTCGTCGCCCTCAGGGTGCAGACCACGCCCGGGTTGGCGAAGCTCCTCGGGGTGCAGGTGTGGGACGTGCCGTCCGGCCGCCCGGTGGCCCGGGTCGTCGTCGGGGCCGACCGCATGGCCCTCACCCCGGACGGGCGGTTCCTCGTCACCCTCGACGCGACGGGCGTGTCGGCCTGGGACGTGGTCGGCGGCCGGCAGGTCGTCCACCACAAGGCGAACCCGCGGGCGTTGCAGTACGAGGGCCGGCCGTACACCACCGCCCTCGCCGTCGCCCCGGACGGGCGGACCGCCGCCACCGGCCGGGCGGACGGGACGGGCCTGGTGTGGGATCTGGCCGCGGCGTACCGGGCGGCCGCCCCCGGC
>JAIEQN010000836.1 GCA_019747685.1 Gemmataceae bacterium | reverse complement strand
CGGGTGGTCGACCGCCGCCACGGCGACCGCGAGGGCGGCCGTCACGGCCAGCCCGATGCCGGCCAGCCGCCGGCGGACCCGACCCGGGTCGGCCGTGGGCGCTTCGATCCTCATGTCCATCACCTTTCGGAAAGAGGACGGGAAGAGAGGTAGCGGTCAGTAGTCGCCGGGGATCACTTCCCCGCCGGCGCGGCTCGAGAGGGCTTTCAAGACGGTCAGGCTGGTCGAGGTCTTGACCGACTGGACCGACCCGTCGGCGAGGAGGAACAGGACGACGCCGGTGTGCGGCCCGTAGAAGAACTCCGGCTCCGAGCCGGGGTCGTTGAGCGGCTTGTCCTCGAAGTAGGCCACCACCTGGGTCGGGGTCGATGAGGAGTTGGCCGGGTTGCCGTACTGGCGGGTCGTGCCGTTGGCGAGGGCCCCGGCCCACGGCGATTGGGCGAACTTGCACGCCCGCTCGCCGATCGCGAAGGTGTTGCTCGTCCCGTCGGTGATGTCGGCGATGCGGAAGCGGCTGTTCCGGGCGAACAGGCCTTTGCAGTTGGTGGCGCCCGGGTTGTCTTCGATATCGACGACGGGGTCGGCCCCGAAGCAGGCCGCGTAGCTGTTGGTCGCCGCCTTCCCGACGGTGCCCGAGCCGGCATCCGGGACATCGAAGACGCCGGTGTTCAGGTCGGACGGGCAGACGAACGCCTTGAGCTCGGTGGTGCGGACGGCCAGGTACCCGGCCCCGGTTATGTCAGCTTTGAAGTCGATCTGCCGGGCCAGGTTGTCCAGTTCCAGGTAGGGCAGGAGCTGAGCCGCCCACCCCCAGCCCGGCCGCGTTTGTTGGACGTCCGCGGTAACGGGGTTGGTCAGGTAGCCCGCCGGCAGGCCGTTGTTGGCGTCGTGGTAGCTGTGCAGGGCCAGGCCGATCTGCTTGAGGTTGTTCGCGCACTTGATCCGGGCGGCGGCCTCCCGGACCTTCTGGACGGCCGGGAGGAGCAGCCCGATCAGGACCGCGATGATGGCGATCACCACCAGCAGCTCGATCAGCGTGAACGCCGACCGGCTGGGCCCACGGATACGCGAGGATTTCACGACGGACCTCCGGAACAGGAGTGGGGAATCCACCCTGGGCGATCGAAATTGTTTAGCCTTGCCTTTTCAACTATTTAGCCCCGACTAATTTCTAGATATAGTCTCGGCGAAAGCGATGGCAAGGTCTTCTTGAGTTTTCGGAAGATTTCGGGTCCGGAAGCGGGATCAGGCGTCGAGGGGCCCCGAACTACGGTTGACGTGTAGGGATGCCGGCGGGTAAGATTCCGATGATAAGTTTCGGCAGTTTAACGGGCTCGTGATGTCCCGGGAGCTGGTCTTACTCTTGACGCTGCCGGCGTTACTGACGCCCCAGGGCATGTGCGTCTGCCAGTTCGTCCCGATCGCCCTGACCGCAGCCGCCTCCCGATCGGCTCCCACTCCCGACGGCTTTTCCGCGGACCACGCCGCGAATGCGCATCCTGATTGCGTGTGTGAGGCGTGCCGCTCGCGGGCGACGGCCGATTCGGGCGGTAACGGCCGGCACCGCTCATCCCCGGACGGCGGGCCGAACGCACCGGTGCCGCCGGGCAAGCACTGGCCCGGCTGCCCCGCCGCGGCCGACGCGGTACCGCTTGCCGTCACGGCACCGGCCGTCGCGGTGCCGACCGACTTTCTCGCCGCTGCCGATCAACTCTCCCCTCTCGCAGAAGCCATCCCGTCGAACTTCCGGGTATCACCGCGACCCGCGCCGGCTGCCCCACGGCCTCTGTTCATCTCCCACTGCGCCCTCCTGATCTGATCGCCCTCCGGTCCACGCCCCTGCGACCGGCTGTCTGGCCGCCGGTGACCGGTATTCCGCCGGCCGCCGCGCATCCCGACACGGCACACCCAGGTCCGAGAGGACGGCACCCGTGGGCGCACCCACATTCAGCTCTAACGGCTCAGCACCACCCGCCGCCTCCGTTCACGGCGTGCTGGGTTGGCTCCTCCGCGCGGTCCCGACCGTCCTCGTGCTGGCCGGGCTGGCCGGGGCGGCGTACTGGGGGCACGCGACCGGGTGGGACTTCTCCCGGCGAACGGGCGGGGCCGGGCCGCCGGCCGACATCCCGCCCGCCGGCGGAGATCGGCCGGTGGTGCGCATCGAAGCCGCCGCCCCCGGTGCCGGCTCGCCCCTGCCCGGCCTGGGCGTCCGGGTCGAGTTCGCGTCCGCCCGGGCGGTCGAGGCGGCCGGCATCGACATCACCCCGGTCTGGCGGGCGGCCTTGACCGAGCAGGCCGCGGCCGCGGGCGAAGTCACCTTCGACCAGGCCCGGGTGGCCCGCGTACCCGCCCGGGCCGGTGGGGTGACGCGGCGGGTGTTCAAGGCCGCCGGCGACTCGGTCCGGGCCGGCGACGTTCTCGCCCTGATCGACGCGGCCGCGGTGGGCAAGGCGAAGGCCGAGTTCCAGCAGGCCCTCGTCCAGGCCCGGCTGCGGGAGCGGACCCGGGACGACCTCGCCGGGGCCAAGGCGGCCGCCTCCCCGGCCGCCGTCCGGGAGGCGGAGGCGGCGGTCAAGGAGGCCGCAGTGCGGGTACTCGCGGCCGCCCAAGCCCTCGCCAACCTCGGGCTCCCGGTCAACGCGGACGACTACCGCGACGCGCCCCCCGCCGAGGCGGCGAAGCGGCTGCGTCACCTCGGGGCGGAGGACGCGACGGAGGGACTCGCCCCGGCGGACGCGACCACCAACCTGCTTCCCGTGCGGTCGCCGTTGGCCGGGGTGGTCCTCTCCGCCGACGTGGTAGCGGGCGAGACGGCGGAGGCCGGCAAGGCCCTGTTCGTAGTCGTCGATCCGAGCCGGGTGTGGGTCACCCTCCACGTCGGCGCGGAGGACGCGCGGCGGGCGGCCGCGGGCCAGAAGGCGTTCTTCCGCCCGGACGGCGGAACCCGCGAGTACCCGGCGACCGTGGTCTGGGTCGGCACCGCCGCCGACGAGGCGACCCGGACCGTGCCGGTGCGGGCCGAGGCGGACAACGCCGCCGGGGCGTTGCGGGCCTCGACGCTCGGCCGCGGGCGGGTCGTCTTCCGGGAGGAGCCGAAGGCCATCGTGATCCCGCACGAAGCCGTCCACCCGTTCTGCGGCCGGGCGGTCGTGTTCGTCCGCGACCCCGACTATCTCAAGGCCGACGGGCCGAAGGCGTTCCACGCCCGGTCGGTCACGACCGGCGGGCGGGACGACCGGCACACGGAGGTCCTCGCCGGGCTTTCGCCCGGGGAGATCGTGGCGACCAAGGGGAGCGGCGTCCTCCTCGCCGAACTGACGCACGCCGCCGCGGATCGCTGACCGACTGCACCGAGTCAATCAGGGGAGAAACCATGTCACCATTGGAAAGTCCGACGGCCGTGGCCGAGTCGCCGCCCATGCGGGGCGAGCCACCGACCCCCGCCCGCTCCCGTGCCCGGCGGGTCATCGCCCTAGTGGCCTCCGCCGCCCTCGCGGTCGGCAGCGTGCTCGGCGTCGCCGCCGGCGTGACCGCCCTGGGCCAGGCGACCGGCTGGAAACTCCCCAAGGCGTCCGCCCTCCGGGGCGAGCCGGCGGCCGAAGAGGCCGACTGGTGCAAGGAGCACGGGGTTCCCGAGTCCGCGTGCGTCGAGTGCCGACCGGACCTCCTGCCCCGCGGCCCGGCATACAAGTCGTGCAAGGACCACGGGGTCGCCGACTGCCCGCTCTGCCACCCGGAGGTGGCCCAGTTCCCGGCCCGGCTGGCGGTGACCGCCGCGGACCGGGACCGCGCCGCCCGGGCGCTCGCCTTCGCCCCCAGGGCGGAGAACGACCCGAAGTGCAAGAAGCACCAGCGCCGCCTCCAACTCGCCTCCGACGAGGTGGCGGTCCGGCTCGGGCTGGGTGTCGCACCGGCCGCCCGCGGCCCGGTGTCCGAGTTCATCACCGCGCCGGCAGAGGTCGGGTACGACCCGACCCGGCTCGCCCGGGTGACGCCCCGGGTGGGCGGGGTCGTCTGGCGGGTCGAGCGGCAGGCCGGGGACAAGGTCCGCCGGGGCGACCTCCTGGCGCTCATCGACTCGGCCGAGGTCGGGCGGGCGAAAGCCGAGTTCCAGCAGGCCCTCGTCCAGCTCGACCTCCGGCGGGAGACGCTCGCCAAGCTCCGGCCGCAGGCCGGGTCCACCGTGCCGGAGCGGAGCGTCCAGGCCGCCGAGGCCGCCGAGGAGGAGGCCGCCGTCCGGGTGCTCGCCGCCGAACAGGCCCTCGCCAACCTCGGGATGGCGATCCGGGCGGACGACGTTCGCGGGCTGTCGCCGGCCGACCTCGCCGGGCGGATGCAGTTCCTCGGCCTACCCGGTCCGGAGAGGAAGGAACTCGCCGGCCGGACCGCGTCGAGCAACCTCCTCCCGGTCGAGGCCCCGTTCGACGGGGAGGTGGTTGTCCGCTCGGCCGCGAAGGACGAGGCGGCCGACCCCGCGAAGCCCCTGTTCGTGGTCGCCGACCCCTCCCGCATGTGGCTCACCCTCCGGGTCCGCCCGGAGGACGCCGACCGGGTGAGGCCCGGCCAGCCGGTCCGGTTCCGGCACCCGGGGCACGCCGGGCCGACCGCGTGGGACGCGGGCACCGTCGTCTGGGTCAGCCCGGCGGCCGACGAGAAGACCCGCACCGTCCCCGTCCGGGTGGACCTCCCGAACCCGTCCGACCGGCACCACGCCCACACGTTCGGGACGGCCGAGGTGGTCCTCCGGGACGACCCGGACGCCGTGACCGTCCCGGCCGGGGCGGTCCACTGGGACGGCTGCTGCCACGTCGTCTTCGTCCGGGACCGGGGGTACGAGAAGCCGGACGCCCCGAAGGTGTTCCACGTCCGCAAGGTCCGCCCCGGGGTGACGGACGTGCCGACCCCGGCCGGCCCGGTGACGGAGGTGGCCGCCGGGGTGCTTCCCGGCGAGTGGGTGGCGACCACCAACAGCGGCGTCCTCCGGGCGGAGTTGCTCAAGAACGACCTCGGGGCGGGGTGAACGGACTGCAAAAACTAACGGCCCGGTCGGGCCGTCCGCCGCAGACCTGACAGACCCCGCCTCCCGCGAACGGGGGAACCCGTGCTGAATTGGATCATCGACGCCTCCCTCCGGGGCCGCTTCCTCGTCCTCCTCGGGGCGGTCGGGTTCGCCGCCGCCGGGGCGTTAGCCGTCACCCGCCTGGACGTGGATGCGTTCCCCGACACGACGCCGGTCCAGGTCCAGATCAACACCACCGCCCCGTCCCTCGGCCCGGAGGAGGTCGAGACGCAAATCACCTTCCCGGTCGAGCAGGCGCTCGGCGGGCTGCCCCGGGTCAAGGGCCTGCGGTCGGTGTCCAAGTTCGGGCTGTCCCAGGTGGTCGTCACGTTCGAGGACGGGACCGACATCTACCTCGCCCGCCAACTGGTGACCGAGCGGCTGAACGCGGTCGAACTCCCGGCCGGGGTGCCGCGGCCGCGGCTCGGCCCGGTCTCGACCGGCCTCGGGGAGGTGTTCCACTACACCGTCACCATCAAGAACTGGGACTACGGGTCGGCGTCCGACGCCGAGCGGGTCGAGAAGCTGACCTACCTGCGGACCGTCCACGACTGGTCGATCCGCCCGGCCCTGCGGACCGTCCCCGGGGTGGCCGAGGTGAACGCCTGGGGCGGGTACGAGAAACAGTACCAGGTCCGGCCCGACCCGGACCGGCTGTTCAAGCACGGGCTGACGTTCGCCGACGTGGTGGACGCCTTGGAGCGGAACAACCAGAACGTCGGCGGCGGCGGGGTCACCCGGGGCAACCAGTTCCTGCTCGTCCACGGCCTCGCCCGGACGGCCGACCTGGCTCAGATCCGCGGGGTGGTGGTGTCGGCCAAAGACGGCGTGCCGGTGACCGTCGGTCAGGTGGCCGACGTGGAGCTGGGCTACGAGGTCCGCCGCGGGTCGGTCACCGCCGGCGGCCGGGGCGAGGCCGTCCTCGGTCTCTGCTTCCTGACGATGGGGGAGAACTCGAAGACCGTCTCCTCCGCGCTGCGGGCCAAGCTCGACGACCTCCGCCCGACCCTCCCGGCGGACGTGGAGGTGACGGTCGTCTACGACCGGACCGAGCTGGTGACGGTGGTGATCGAGACCGTCCGGAAGAACCTGTTCGAGGCCGGGCTGCTCGTCGTCGCGGTCCTGTTCCTGTTCCTCGGCAACCTCCGGGCCGCGTTCATCGTGGCCCTCGCCATCCCGGTGTCGATGCTCTTCGCGTTCACCGGGATGTGGCGGTTCGGGATCGCGGCGAGCCTGCTGTCGCTCGGGGCCCTCGACTTCGGGATGGTGGTGGACTCGTCGGTGGTGATGGTCGAGAACTGCGTCCGGCACATCGCCCACGGCGACCTCGCCGGCCGGTCCAAACGCGAGGTGGTCCGGGACGCGGCCGTCGAGGTGCGGAAGCCGACCCTGTTCGGCGAGCTCATCATCATGATCGTCTACCTTCCCATCCTCACCCTGGAGGGCATCGAGGGGAAGCTGTTCCGGCCGATGGCCCTGACCGTCATCTTCGCCCTCGTCGGCTCGATGGTCCTGTCGATGACCCTGATGCCGGTCCTGGCCAGTTACGTCCTGCCCCGCCGGATTGAGGAGCGGGAGCCGCTCATGATGCGGCTCGCCCTGGCCCTGTACCGGCCGGTGCTGCGGTTTAGCATGGCCCACCCGGTCCCGGTGTTCGCGGCCGCCGCCGGCCTCCTCGCGGTGGTCTTCGGGATGATCGCCCCGCACCTCGGCAGCGAGTTCGTCCCCAAGCTGTCGGAGGGGGCGATCACGATGAACGTGGTCCGGCTGGCCGGGACCGACCTGGCCGAGTCGAACGCGATGAACACGGCGATGGAGCGGCTCGCGCTCGAGAAGTTCCCGGACGAGGTCAAGCACGCCTGGAGCCGGGTCGGGACGGCCGAGGTGGCGACCGACCCGATGGGGACCGAGATCACCGACCTGTTCCTCACCCTCCACCCGCGGGGGCGGTGGACGCGGGCGAAGACGCAAGCCGAGCTGGTGGGGCTATTGGAGAAGGAGTTCCGGGCGATCCCCGGCCAGAAGGGGGAGTTCTCCCAGCCGATCGAGATGCGGATGAACGAGATGACCTCGGGCGTCCGGGCCGACCTCGGGGTCAAGCTGTACGGGGACGACTTCGACGTGCTGACCGCGAAGGCGGCCGAGATCCAGCGGGTGCTGGACCTGACCGACGGCAGCGCCGACGTCCGGGTCGAGCAGGTGACCGGCCAGCCGGTGTTGCAGATCCGGGTGCGGCAGGACGAGATCGCCCGGTACGGGGTGCCGGCCAAGGCGGTGACGGACGTGGTCCGGTCGGTCGGTACGCTGCCGGTGGCCGAGGTGGTCGAGGGGCAGCTCCGGTTCCCGCTGATCGTCCGGCTGCCCGAGCGGTGGCGGGCCACCCCGGAGGCGATCGGGGCGATCCTGGTGGCGACCCCGTCCGGGGAGCGGGTGCCGCTCTCCCGGCTGGCCGACCTGCGGGTGGTGTCCGGCCCGAACACCGTCACCCGGGAGTGGGGCCAGCGGCGGATCACCATCACCTCGAACATCCGCGGCCGGGACATGGGGTCGTTCGTGGCCGAGGCGAAGGAGCAGGTGGCCGCGAAGGTGGAACTGCCGAAAGGCCGCTACCGGCTGGAGTGGGGCGGGCAGTTCGAGAACTACGAGCGGGCCCGGGACCGGCTGACGATCGTCGTGCCGGTGGCGGTGGTCCTGATCTTCGTACTACTCTACTTCACCTACCATAACCTGGTGGACGCCCTGCGGGTGTTCACCGGGGTGCCGTTCGGGTGGGTCGGCGGGATCGTCGCCCTGTGGCTCCGGGACATGCCGCTGTCCATCTCGGCCATCATCGGGTTCATCGCCCTGTCCGGCGTCGCGGTCCTCGACGACATGATCCTGGTCAGCTACGTCCGCCAACTCCGGCAGAAGGGCGTCGAAGTCCACGACGCGATCCGGCAGGCGTCCCTGACCCGGCTGCGGCCGGTGCTGATGACGACCCTCGTGGCGAGCCTCGGGTTCCTGCCGATGGCGTTCTCGACCGGCCAGGGGGCCGAGGTGCAGCGGCCGCTCGCCACGGTCGTCATCGGCGGGGTGATCGGGGCGATGGTCATGTCGCTCCTGGTCCTGCGGGTGCTGTACCTGGTGTTCGACGCGGCCGCCCACGCCCTGCTGTGGGTGCTGACCCGGGTGTTCCGGGTCGGCCAGGACACGGCCCGCGGGCTTCTCGGGCTGGACGTGGAAGCAAAAGACGGGTGGGCCGAGGACGGCTCGCGGAACGGGTCCGCGGGCGTGCCCGGCCGCCTCTCTCGGGTGTGAAGGAGACGACGATGGCGGACGAACTCGCGCGGGGCGGCCCCGCGCTCGCCCTGCTGGTGGCCCTCGCCCTGCTGGCGGGCGGGTGCGGCCAGACGGCGAAGGACGCGAAGGACCCGGGCAAGGACCAGCCGGTCGCAAAGAAGGATGGCGGCCTCGCCGGGGACGACAAGAAGGGGGCCGGAGACGCCGAGACGAAGGGCGACCACAGCGGGTGGTGGTGCGACGAGCACGGGCTGCCGGAGGAGGTGTGCGACCGGTGCAGCAAGAAGTACCGGGAGGTCGAGAAGGCGAAGGGGAACTGGTGCGAGCACGGGCGGGTCAAGTCGAGCTGCTTCGCGTGCAATCCGGGGTTGAAGGAGAAGTACGCGGCCGAGTACAAGGCGAAGTTCGGCAAGGAGCCGCCGGCGACCGAGGACGACGAGAAGAAGGACGACGCCAAGGCCAAGGGCAAGACGTGACATCCGCCGGCCGCCCCCGGGCGGCCGAGACCCGACGAGCCGCGGGCCGGCGAGGACCGCCG